>JBAYZR010000295.1:0-4869 GCA_041672425.1 Pedobacter sp.
CAAGCGATCTTCCCTCGAACTCGGACCGCAGTATTCCGAGGCGTGATTTTGGAGCGCAGGGGTCGTAGATGGCGGTGTGACCTTCGGTCTGTTCCGGGTTGACCCGCAGACCGACCGATACGCGGCCTTTGGCCTGCTCCCACAGAGGACGAAAGCGCTCCAGCTGATTGAATGAATTGAAAACCAGATGGTTGGAGGTTTCCAGAAGTTCAACAATGTCGCTTTCCTTGAAGGCGGCGGCAAAACTGTGCACCTCGCGCCCGAACTCCTCGCGGCCCAGGCGCGCCTCCCATGGTGAACTGGCGCATACTCCTGACAGGGTTTCACGGATGAGCGGGAAGACGTTCCACATGGAAAAGGCCTTCAGCGCCATGAGGATCTTTGCGCCGCTACGCTGCTGAACGTTGTCCAGGATGGAAAGGTTATGGCGCAGTCTGCCCAGGTCCAGCACGTAGGCAGGGGAAGGGGATAGTTGAAGGATTTTGTCGATATCTATTCCAGTCAAGGCAATCTTCTCATTTGTCCTCTGTATCCATACGAACCAGAAAGTCAGCGTAACAGACGTTGTTGTAACAAGGTCTGCATATCACGTCTGCCGTCCAGTACACAATGCGCAATTACTTCATTTTCGTGAATGGAATAGACGATCCGGTACTGTTTGAAATGTATTTCCCGAAACTCCCGAATGCCAATCTTATCCAACTCCGGAGGGCAGTGGCCGCGTTGCGGCATTACGGCCAAAGAGGTGATTGCCTGCTCAATGCCATTAACCAGGTTATCGGCGTGTTCTAACGAATCATTCAGTTCCACATAGCGGAAAATCTCGCGCAAGTCCGACTTTGCAGCGACTACAAGTACGATTTTATATTTCATCCCATACGCCGCTGTCTGATCTCTTCCCGTAAGTCAGCGAAAACCTGCTCGACTGGTTCCACACGTCCTTCCTCAATGTCTTTGCGGCTGATCGCAAGAATCTTCAAGAAAGCCAGGCTCTCCTGTATCTCTTCGTAAGAGGCTATGTCCTGAAGTACCGCCGTGGCTTCACCGTTCTGGGTGATGATGATGGGAGTGCGGCTTTCAGTCAGATCCCGGATAATGTCAGCGGCATGGGCCTTAACGTAACTGATCGGTTTTATGGCTTCCTGAAGCAGCATATGACCTCCTTAATTGCAAGACTAAATTCAGTCTATATTAAGTTTTATGGTGAGGCAAGGGGAAATCTGACAAGTGTGATCCGAGCATCAACTTTTCCCATGGCCTCCAAAAGCCGCAAACAGTTTCTCCAAACCGGAGAAAACCGACTGTATCACCGCTGGTTCCGGCATAGGTATTTTTAAATGGTTTTTGCCGGTGGCTTCATCCCGCTGGATGAAGTTTGCAATCATATCCAAGGGCCTGCTTCCGTTTTTGCTGCTTTCATCGCTAGATACCGCGCTCCCCAATGCGTCACTTAATCCGGACAACAAACGGGCGCCGCTCATCAACAGCTCCTGAAGTTGGTTGGAGGCAGGTTTCTCTTCTCCAAGTGGCTTCTCAGCTTTATAGACCACATCCTCCAGCTCTGCTGTTTCCCGTTTCTCCTCAGCCTGTTCCTGCCGCAGTTGTTCGTTATCCTGAACCACCAGGTTTTCCGTAGCTGCTTCGACTGACTCCATGAAGCGCTCAAGTTGTGACTGGCCGATCATTACCTGATCTGCGCCGTCCTCATCCAGTGCGCCGGTGCAGAGTGACGATTTGAAGCGCAACAGATCCAGAATCCGTTCTTCGATTGAATCCTTGCTGATAAAGTTGACGACCCGGACGTTCTTTTTCTGCCCCATGCGATGCACACGGGCGATGCGCTGTTCCAGCACTGCGGGATTCCATGGAATGTCCATGTTGATTACCACCGAGCCGCTTTGCAGGTTAAGCCCGACACCTCCGGCATCGGTAGAGAGGAACACCTTGCAGTCCGGATCATCCTTGAAGCGAGTCATCAAGGCTTTACGGTTTTTTGAGGGGACGGAACCGTTCAGATGGACATAGCCGATGTTGTTACTGTTAAGAACCTCTTCCACCAATTCATTCATCAACAACCATTGGCTGAAGATAACTACCTTTTCGTCCCCTTCAATCACCAGCTCCTGAAGGAGCGTCTCCAGCTCTTCAACCTTGGGGCCGAATTTGGTTTTATGGTCAATAAGCCAGGTATTGTCTGACACCATCCTCATTCTGGCCAGAGCCACCAGCAGCCTTCGTTGATCCGCTTCACAGAGAAATCTGTTGCGCTTCCATTTAGCCACCAGTTTTGCAACGATTTCGGCCTGTTCATAATGGATCTCGGCCTGCTGTGGTGTCAGCGGAATCAGAAAGTTCTTGTCCACCCGCTCGGGGAGCTGTTTCAGCACCTCGCGCTTCAGTCTGCGGATCATAACGCTCTGCAAGGATTTGCGCACCGCTTCCAGATTCTGATACCCGACCAGCTTGCCATTGGGATCAGTGACGCGATGGGTATGCACAAAACGGTAGAGCGGGCCGAAGTGGTGGCGGTCAATGAACTCCATGATGGAGTGCAACTCTTCAATCTTATTTTCAATCGGGGTGCCTGTGAGAACGATGGCAAAGGTGGATTCCAGCCCCTTGACCGCCTTGGCGGTCTGTGTCTGCCAGTTTTTGATACGCTGGGCCTCGTCGAGGATGATCAAATCCGGTTCCCAGGCTCGTATAAGCTCGTTGTCACGCGCTACCAGCTCGTAGTTGATCAGCTTGTAGAATGTGTCGGTTTGATACAGCTCCCGGCGCTGCGGGGTGAGCCCCTCGATCACCTGGGCAGTGCGCGAGGTAAAACGTTCGATCTCCCCCTGCCACTGGTGTTTGAGGGAAGTTGGCGAGACAATCAATATCTTGCGGATGCCAAACAGATCTGCCATCAGTTCAGCTGTAGCCAGGGCCTGAATCGTCTTGCCCAGCCCCATGTCGTCTCCGATCAGGCAACGCCCGGCTGTAAGGGCGAAAAAGGCGCCTTCCCTCTGATAGGGGTGGAGATCGGTTTTGAGGATCGTGTCAAGCAACGGGCTGGCAGCCCCTTCCGGCATCTTTTCGGTAATCAGCTGACGCCGGTGGGCCATATCCTGGCGCTCGGCAATAAAGTCCAGCACATCATCATAACTGCGCACCTCGTGGCCTGATTGGCGCGAAATGTCGGTCAGGAAGCGGTGAAAGTCCAGCAACCGTTTTTCACGTAGAACGCCGCTGTCATCAAAATACCTTGAAATTTGCGCAAGAAGTTTTGCTGGCGCATTTTGACCAGCCTTGAAACAGATCTCCCGTTTGAGCCCATAACGAAGGTATACCTCGGAATAGGGTAGCGAAGCCCCCTTCATAAATTCAGCCTTTGCCCCACGTCGCTTCATCAAGCTGGCAATGGTGTATTCCAGATGCTTGCAGGTACCAAGGTTATTTATGCGATAATCCGGGCAGGAACAGTAGTTATCCCCTGGTTTGGCTCCTCGAATGGCGAGGCGATAGGTTTTACCGGTTGCGGGATTGGTGAGGTGGAACTCTGAGAAGATAGGATGTTCGCCGACATTTTCCAGGCTAAACGACTGTTTTTCCGCGAACTGCCTGCGAAGCCGGGTCTGCCACTCCTCCAGTCCCATTTCTTCAGGTTTGAATGTGCGGGAGACATTAGGTTCCGCTTGCTGTGCCGGTTTCTTTTTGCGGGATTGTTTGGGCGTAGCAGGTTTCATCAGAACCACCTCTTAGGGAGCCGGAAAAAACAAATATACCGTTTTACATCCCGTATTCAGGCCGCCTTTGCCGCCCCTTCAATCGCAAAATCCTCAACGTAGCCCTGCTACGCCTGCGGTTTTGCTCAATCAGGGACGACAAATTCGACCTGAATACGTGCGTAAAACTTGGTATATCAGTTTATTCCGACTCCCTTATTGCTTGTGAATTACTGTGTTGAGAAAGATTGCCATGTACAAAAAAACGCACAAAGCCACCATGGGAAACCCCGAAAAGTGGCTTTGTGAAAGGTTGCAAGAACATCGTATTTTGCCTACAACTCCGGCCACTCGCCGCCATCAACCACCACCGTCGGCAGCCCCATCGGCCCCAGCACGTCCAGAAACAACTCCGGATCGAACTGCTCCATGTTCCAGACACCGGGCGCATGCCACTTGTTGGTCAGCATCATGATGGCGCCGACCATGGCCGGTACGCCGGTGGTGTAGCTGATGGCCTGGGACTGTACCTCCTTGTAGCAGGCCTCGTGGTCGCAGATGTTGTAGATATAGACCTGCTTGCGCTTGCCGTCCTTGATGCCGCGTGCTATGACGCCGATGCAGGTTTTGCCCTTGGTGAGCGGTCCCAGGGAACCGGGATCAGGCAGCAGAGCTTTGAGGAATTGGATCGGCACGATCTTCTGTCCATTAAATTCTACCTCGTCGATGCGGGTCATGCCGATATTTTGCAGCACCTCCAGGTGCTTGAGGTAGTTGTCGGAAAAGGTCATCCAGAACTGGGCCTTCCTGATGGTCGGGATATGCTTGACCAGCGACTCCATCTCCTCGTGATACAGACGGTAGATGTTCATCGGGCCAATCCCTTCCGGGAAGTCAAAGGAGAGTTTTGTAGTCAACGCCGGGCTTTCCACCCACTGCCCGTTTTCCCAGTGGCGGCAGGTAGCGGTCACCTCGCGGATGTTGATCTCCGGGTTGAAATTGGTGGCAAAGGGTTGGCCGTGGCTGCCGGCGTTGGCATCGATGATGTCGAGTTCCTGTACTTCATCCAGATATTTTTTGGCGGCCAGGGCAGTATAGACGTTGGTTACGCCCGGATCGAAGCCGGAGCCGAGCAGGGCCATCAACCCCTTCTCGGCTCCGG
>JBAYZR010000296.1:0-4868 GCA_041672425.1 Pedobacter sp.
TGAAGAAGATACAGGCCTCTGTTCCACATTTTCATAGTGCCAGCTTTCTTACACTTTCAGATCACCGGTGACATTCTTTTCCTCGGTTCTGAAACTGTGTCATTCGTTTCCCCTTTTTGGCGGCCAACGGGCCAGCGGGTGACCGGGTTCACCGGTCCTCCCGTTTGGTTGGGACCTCACAGTCGTTTACGATGTTCACGTATGGTTCGTGTCAAGGTTGACCGATATTTTTGCCTCAATATTGAACCCCACATCGTCTCGTAAGGGGTATATTGTCATACATTATCATGAAGGCCCATTGGGGCGGATTCGAGGACTTGTTAACAACCAAAACACTCACCGAAGCAGCGTTCTTGATCAGAGTTTCTTTATAGGTTCCATCAGTCGGGTCGTTCATAGGGGGGCGATTGAATGTGCCATATTTATTCTCCAGAAAACGCTTGTATTTTTCGAGGAATGTCATAGCTTCTTCTCTGCTGTTGAACAGCTTGAAACCGGATAAGTTTGTAATAATATGAAAATTCTTGCACATCGTCACCGAATACGTATCAAGATCCCGATTGCTTGTTAAGGGTTTAACATGGAATGACTCCAGTAAAGCGGGGTAAACGCTTTCATATCGGTCAATTATGTTGGACATGAGCACTGTATCACCGAATCTATAACCAAATGCTCCCTCGATTTCTGCGGCAAAAAGACCCATGGGAATAGCTAAATTAGTAATGATAACAACCAGTAGAATGAATAAGTACCTTCTTCTCATAACAAGCCCCCTTTAACGCTATACATGATTAATTCACAAACCTGACGGATCAACATCTTTCGCAATATTCTTATTTTGGCGCTGCTGATAACTCGACTGAGGTGGAGTGTAATTAACGGGCGGCGAATTCTCAACCGATGGATGCTCTGCACTTCTTTCCTGCGACTGTTCGACAGTTGCCGACTCCGGAGGCGCAGCGTCCCAACTAATAATAACTCTTTCATTGCTGCTAGGGACAACGAAGCCTTCAGTGAAAAGGATAACTCTAAATATTTTTGATGCATTATCTATATTTTGGACAAAAAATGATTTTATTGGTATCTCAGCCCAACTACTATCACCCCTGGATTTACTATATATGTGGAATTTAGTGTCAGGATGTGGGTTCTCGTTGAAGCTTACTGATAATCCACCACCAACAAGTCCAACATTTTCACTAAAGTTGACATCTGAAACTTTCAATCTAGCTGGTAGATCATTGCGAATAGTTCTCTCTATTTCAAGTTCTTCCTTACGTTTAGCAGCTTCTCTCACTGGTTTCATTTGTTCATATTCAGCAGCTTTACGAATTTCTTCTTTTTGATAATTAGAAATTGAAATTATTATAAACAAAATGATTGATCCAATCACACCAATCGTAACTAATATTTGTGTGGTTGTCATCGGTTCTGAGTAACCACCTCCAGAATAGCCACATGAATAACTTTTATAAGAAGTTTTTTTATTTGAAGAATAACTTTTGCTTGAAGATCTTTTTGAATTATTACGTTCTTCTTCTTGCTTCTTTTTATTGTCACAATATTTTTGATAACCTGCTTCTGCACCTTTTCGATATTCTTTGCCACTCCAGTTAGTACCTACTGAATTACCCTTTAATCCATGTTCATATCCTGATTTTCTCTCTCTTTTTCTCTCAGAAGGAGTTGTTTCAAATGGCCATCCCACAGATATTCCTCCGATAAATATTTAATTTACGACCAACGTGGTGAGTCTTGACCTGCCGGTCTTTAGGGCAGGTCAAGGCGTTGGTTATACCTCTCTCTTTTAGCTTTGCAAGCACTTTCATAAATTGCATGCTTGCAAATATCTCTAATCAATGCCATAAATGCAAGCATAAATAAATATGGAGGTGCTTGCATGGATGAAGAAGCAATAGGTAAGGCAATCGGCGGGAAAGCAGCAGCAGCGAAACTGTCCCCGGAAGACCGCAAAGAAAGAGCGAGTAAAGCGGCGTCCGCTAGGTGGAAAAAGCATAAGGAGGAGGTCATGGTAAAAGATAATAAAATTAGCACTTTGGTTTCCGTTATGCCAACTCAGGGTGTCGCCTCAAAGCAGGGGGTTTTAGAGTTAGGTATTCAGAATCAAATTGAAATTGATGGTATTGGAATGGGTGTATTGTCAGATGGGACTGCTTTCCTTACTGGTCGAGGCTTGGCTCGTCTGTGTGGGGTAAGGCAGGCACAAGTACAATCCATCACGGATGAATGGCTCAACAATACACAAACTCCAAGAATGATAAAGATTCACGAAATTTTACAGGCACATGCAGTGCAAGTTGACGCTCCGTATATTGCGATTCGGCAACGAAGCGGGATTTTTTATGCTTATCCTGATTTAGTCTGTTTGGCTGTTCTCGAATATTATGCTTTTGATGCTGGCACTAATATTAAAGAAATAGCGAAGAAAAATTACAGGTTGTTGGCGGGCAAAGCATTACGTGATTTCATTTACACGCAAGTCGGTTATGACCCCTCCTATACTATTCCCGACGTTTGGCGGCAGTTTCACGACAGGGTTTCCCTGACTTACAACTCCGTACCAAAAGGCTATTTCGGTATTTTCAAAGAAATGTCGGACATGATAGTTACCTTGGGTCACGCTGGTTTACCGATTGATAGCTCTTTCGTACCCGATATAAGTGTCGGTCAGCATTGGTCAAAATATTGGGCTGCAAACGACTTGCAAGCACAATATGGGGAACGAATAAAGTTTGAGCATAACTACCCTAATTATTTTCCTCAGGCGGAGTCAAACCCTCAAGAACCATGGTGCTACCCTGAACATGCACTCGGTGTTTTTCGGGGTTGGTTACGTGATGAGTATATTGGACAAGGCAAATTTAAAAATTATTTGGAAAATAAGATCAAACAAAAACAACTTCCCGTCTCGTTTGCACAACTTGCTATTTCCGCTTACGGAATAAAAGATGAATAAACTCGTTTTTTTCTATTTTTCGGTTCTTGGTATAACGAGTTGAGGCTTCACCAGCTTGTCTGGTGCAGCCGATGGTTAGATTACGAAAGGAGACACCTTGGAACGAAGAGATGGACAACCTAAACGGCGTGACGGTGTGAACGGGTGGAGTAAAGGGCCATGTCCTTACGTGATGACGGGGTGGGCATGGTGGAGGAAAAAGGATGATGATATTTTGGCGGGATGCACATGCTCCCCGTGTAATCCACCGAAAGGGGAAACAATATGAAATGTCCAACTTGCGCACACATAGACTGTCACTCCATGAGTTGCCCTGACGATCCTGCTAAATTTTGTGATTGGACACCTTGGAACGATTGGGAAAATCCCGGTTGTTACGATACGCAATGCGGACAGACACAGTATTTTTCAGAGGAAGATATTAAGGGCAACAATTATGTTTTCTGCCCATTCTGCGGCAAAAAGATAAACGAAAAAGAAGCGGAGTTGAAGGAATCAGACTGCAATGGTGCAGAGTAATCTAACTCCTTATTGATGTGCCCCCGCTCAACATGCCATTTGGAACATAAAATTAGATATTAACGTAACATTTTGAAGTTTATAGAATGTATGTGCTGTATAATATTTCATTTGGGATAGATCCGCGTAAACCGCTCAATATCTATTTTGCCACTTATCCAATTTTAACGACCGTAAAAAATATACGCCAGCTAATGTGCATAGTCAAAGGAGATTACCATGCTGCTTATTCCCAAGGCCGTTTTTGTCGCCTATATTGAACTCCTTAAATCAAGGAATATTCCCCAGAATCGCTTTACCGAATACCAAAAGTGGCTGCGTTATTACCTCGACTTCTGCGACAAATATCCGCTTCCGGCATCTCACTCCGAACGGGTGCGGTTGTTTTGCGAAAAGCTCAAGGACAAGAAGCAGTCTGCATCAAATCGTGAACAAGCAGCTTTTGCGATTTCGCTCTATTTTGAAATGTTGCGGCTGAAGAACGCATACGAGACTGATAAAACAGCAGTTCCGCAGGATAGTGCGCCGCTCCCAGGCGACGAGAAGTTTGTTGGTGAGGCCCGCCCTAAAGGCGGTGAGGTATCCGGCAATTTCCGGTCTCTTTCAAATGATGGCGACAACATTGCCGCGAAATCTTTGCCGGATCAGCAACAAACGCAGGATTCGTATTATGTTTCGGATAATGCGCCGCGCTATGCGTCCAGCGCCACGCGTCGATCCCAATTTATGCAAGCCGGTTATCAGGAAAAATCCACTTCGCCGGACTGGGACAAAGCGCTTGAGTCCATGACCGAAGAGATCAAGATGCGACACTATTCCCGCAAGACTCTGCAAACCTATGCCTTATGGTCCCGAAAATTTCAGCAATTCCTCAAGGACAAGCCACCGGCTGAATTGGCAAGCGCTGACGTGAAGGAGTATCTCACCTTTCTAGCGGTAAAGTGTAAGGTAGCGGCTTCCACCCAAAACCAGGCGTTCAACTCACTGCTCTTTTTCTTTCGTCATGGCCTTAAACGCGAGTTTGGCGAACTGCGCGACGTGCCGAGGGCGAAGAAGTCGCTCTATATTCCGGTTGTCCTCTCCCGAGCGGAGATCGACGCCATCCTGAAACAACTCTCGTATCCGTACAATCTGGTGGTCAAGATGCTGTTCGGATGCGGTCTGCGGCAATTCGAGTGTCTGCAACTGCGGGTGCGGGATTTCAACTTCGATGCCGGTGTTCTTAACATTCATGGCAAAGGGAAAAAGGATCGGACCGTACCGCTGCCGGAATCGATCATTTCCGAACTGAAGGCCCAGATCAATGTGGTGGCAGAACTGCATGATCAAGACTTGGCCGCCGGTTACGACGGTGTGTTTCTCGATGATGCCG
>JBAYZR010000297.1:0-4825 GCA_041672425.1 Pedobacter sp.
TTCCAGACGAGTCCAGATAATCCGACAACCAGTGGACTCTTGTCAATCTATTCTGAAAATCAACCCCTCCATCAGGTCAAAACAATTAGGCAACTAACATCTGTCTTTTCTTACAGCAGTATTTACCATGAAATATATGACGGTCTCACAAAGTATGCTGAGATTGACAAACATACATATCAAATATAAACTAAACTCACTGAACTAAACTAGTCAGATAGGGGGTATGTATGCAAACAATCAATATACACGAAGCAAAGACCCATCTTTCTCGATTAATTGAAGACGCTGCCCATGGCAATGCCTTTATTATTGCCAAGGCAGGAAAGCCTTTGGTGAAGGTAGTGCCATTGGCGGCTGACGATTATCCGGACACTTCCAGGCTCGGCTTTATGTCAGGGGAGATAGAGGTGCCGGATGATTTTGATACTATGGAGTCAGCACATATTGCCGCTCTTTTTGAGGGTGGATTGGCATGAAGTTACTGCTTGATACACATATTCTTCTGTGGGCTGCGGGGCAGCCGAACCGGCTTTCTGATGCGTCTCGGATAATGTTGCTGGATCCTCGTAACGCGCTGTTCTTTAGTGCTGCAAGTATATGGGAAGTTGTCATAAAACGAGGAATCGGGCGGGATGATTTCAAGGTTGATCCGCATCGTTTGCGAAAAATGCTTATTGTGAATGGCTATACTGAATTATCAGTAACGGCGGAACATGTTTTGCGGGTGGATACATTGCCGATGCTTCATAAGGATCCTTTTGATCGTGTGCTTGTAGCCCAAGCTCGTAGTGAGGCAATGCATTTGCTTACGGTGGATTCAGCTATTATTCAATACGGGGAAGCGGTGTTAGCTGCTTGAGAAAAGCGGGGGCCTAGTATGAGGAGGTAACATGTTTTGCGACCTGTTGACCAATTAGTGTCTATTTGCTACTGTGCTTTAAAAGATTTCTGAGGTGACAATTATGGGAATGTCCGTACGAATAGATGATTCTTTGTATAATCAGGCAAAAGTTCAAGCACACGCAGAGCACCGCACGATTGTCGGGCAGATTGAATTTTGGGCGAAGATAGGTAGAGCGGCACTGGATAATCCTGATCTTCCGATTGAATTTGTCCGTGACCTTTTGGTTGCCAGAGCAGAAGGGGAAACTCAGGCAACTCCCTTTATTCCAGAAGGTAAACGCGACTGATGCCTGGAACCGTGCAGATCCTGCAAAGTGCTCTTTTCAAGCGAGCTTATAAGCGGCTGCACCCAAACCAGAAAGCAGATATAGACAGTGCAATTGCTGAAATTGTAGTTGATCTGGCGAAGCCAAGAAAGGTGATCTCGCAGGTGTTTTTTAAATGCAATGGACAACTTGCCTTGTTGGCTTATGAGTATGACCCTACCAGTAGACTCCTTCTTCTCGTCGGTTCCCATGAAAACTTCTATCGCAGCTTAAAACGATGATGCATATGAAAATTGTACTCAACGGCAACCTGTAGTGTTCCAGTCAACTGGAAATCTGTAGGGTCAGGTCTTTAACTGACCATAATATGCAGAAATTGACAAACAAACATACCAAATGCAAACTAAACTCACCGAACTAAATTGGTCAGAGGGGGTATGTATGCAAACAATCAATATACACGAAGCAAAGACCCATCTTTCTCGATTAATTGAAGACGCTGTTCGACCTGGAACATCTCAAACCTAAGGAATGATCAAGCGCCTCTTTGATATATCCTCAACTGCTCTTGGCTTGCTGCTGATCTGGCCGCTGGTGCTTGTGCTTGCCCTGTTGGTGAGGTTCAAGCTCGGTGCACCGGTTCTCTTTTGCCAGCAGCGCCCCGGCATGCGCGGCAAGCCATTCATGATGTACAAGTTCCGCACCATGACCGATGAGCGGGATAGTGCCGGTAATCTGCTGCCCGATGCCGACCGCCTGACTCCCTTCGGCGGATTCCTGCGCAGCAGCAGCCTGGATGAATTGCCGGAACTGCTCAACGTGCTGAAGGGCGACATGAGTCTGGTCGGACCGCGACCTCTTCTGATGGAGTACCTGCCGCTTTACTCTCGGGAACAGAACCGCCGTCATGAAGTCCGTCCCGGCATCACCGGCTGGGCGCAGGTGAATGGCCGCAATGCCATCGGTTGGGATGAAAAATTCAAGCTGGATGTGTGGTACGTGGATCATCAATCACTGTGGCTGGATATCAGGATTCTCCGGATGACCGTGGAGAAGGTGTTCAAGCGGGACGGGATCAGCCAGGAAGGGCAGGCGACAATGGAGAAGTTTACAGGTACACTTTAAGGCGGCCTCACGCGGAGACGCAAAGGCGCAAAGAGAGGCTTGAAACCAGACTCTTCGGAGTAAACTCTTGTAAGCTTTTTGGGTTTACCACAAGAATCTGATTGGCTTTTGAATTTCTTAGCGTCTTTGCGGCTTTAGAGAGTGAAACGAACGAGCGAGAGGACAAAGTCAAAGGCGGTCTCACGCGGAGGCGCAAAGTCGCAAAGGAAGTCTTACAAGCTGAACCAGTAGGGTAACTTCAAGTAAGTTCTTTTTTGTCCCCCCATGCATTTTTATTTGAATTTCTTTGCGCCTTTGCGGCTTAAGAGAGCAAAGCGAACGGGCGAGAAAAGGATTGGAATCTAATGACTGAAAACGATATTGCCTCCATCATTGTCGATTGCTGTTTTAGAATCCATACCAACCTTGGTCCTGGTTTGCTGGAATCTGTATATGAAACGGTGCTTGCGTATGAACTTGAAAAACGAGGACTCACAGTCACCCGTCAACTATCGATTCCAGTAATTTATGAAGGTATCCACTTTGATGAAGGTTTCAGGGCAGACCTGATAGTTGAAGACAAGGTTATCGTTGAGTTGAAATCCGTTGAAAAAGTTATTCCTGTTCACAAAAAACAGCTGCTGACCTACCTGAGGTTGTCTGACAAAAAACTGGGTTTGCTGATAAATTTTGGGGAATATCTTATAAAGGACGGAATTACAAGAGTAGCTAATGGTTTGTAAGCTTGTCCTCACGCGAAGGCGCAAAGGCGCAAAGAGAGGCTTGAAACCAGACTATTAGGAGTAAACTCTTGTTACCAAAAGAATCTGACTGGCTTTTGAATTTCTTAGCGTCTTTGCGGCTCGCCTCAAGGCGCCTACTTTTGGTTAGAGAGTGAAACGAACGGGCGAGAGGCAGATTTTATGAAAGAAAAAATCTTTGTTTACGGCGCCAGCGGCCACGCCAAGGTCGTAATCGACATCATCGAGAAGCAGGGGCTTTATGACATCGCTTTTCTGGTGGATGATGATCCTGTTCTGAAAGATACCGGCTTCTACGGTTACCGAGTTATTGGCGGCAAACAGGAGCTGCTTGATACCCGGAATCAGATCTCCGGAGGCATCGTTGCCATCGGAAGTAACCGGGCACGGATTGCCGTTGCTCAATGGCTCTCGGAAAACGGGTATGACCTGATTTCAGCTGTTCATCCTTCAACTCAACTCGCTCGCGGCACAACCATCGGCTCAGGCACGGTTGTTATGGCCGGTGCGGTTGTTAACTCTGACACCAGCATAGGTAATAACGTAATCATCAACACCAAAGCCAGTATCGATCATGACTGTATCATCGGTGACGGAGTACATCTAGCGCCGGGAGTTACTCTGTGCGGAACGGTAAATATCGGATCCGGTACGTTCATTTGCGCTGGGGCAACGATTATCCCCAATCTGACCATCAGCGGTAATGTTATCGTAGGAGCGGGTTCAACGGTTATCAGGGATGTACCGGATAATGTGACTGTTGTGGGGAGCCCGGCAAAGATTGTGAAGCGATTTTAAGTTTTGGATTTTATATTTTGAATTGAAGGATTTGTGATGAATATTCATAAACTTGCCATTGATGGCGGACAGCCTGTCCGCACCATCCCTTTCGCCCCCTGGCCATATTGCCCGCAGGATGAAATAGCAGCCGCCGCCGCTCCACTGACCTCGGGAAAGGTCAACTATTGGACCGGGACAGAAGGGCGCGAATTCGAAAAGGAGTTTGCCGCCTACAGCGGTTGCAGTCACTTGTAAATTTGATCACAAATTCATGTTGACAATTGTCTGGCTGCATGAGACATTTGTCTCAGGTAAAATTTCAAAGGAGTTATATATGAGCTACCATGCGGTTGCTGAAGTGCTTGGAATTGAAGAACCACAGTCAAATGTGGATCTAATCGATATTGTGCGTCATGGACTGCCAAGCGAAGGTGTCACTGCCTTATCCTATAAACTTGGCATTACACCTGGCGAGCTGAGCAGATATCTCCACGTTTCTCTCAAAACTCTGCAACGCTACAAAGGCAAGGTTCTTGACATCAATATGTCCGACCGGTTGCTTACCGTAGCCCTGGTTTACTCAAAATGTGTGGATGTTTTTGGTTCGGAAGAGAATTCCGTCTCTTGGCTCAAGAGTCCCGTTTACGCTTTGGGCAATGCCCGTCCCCTCGACTACCTTGACACGAATGCTGGCGCCGAAATGATCATGACTCTGCTTGGCCGCATCGAATATGGTGTCTACTCCTGATGATCGTTTACCGTGTAACTCCGGCTCGACATGCCAGTGACTTGACCGGCGAAGGTTCACGCCTTCATAGTGGACGTTGGAACCCTCCTGGCATACCAATGATATATACTTCCTCATCAGTGGCGTTAGCTTCCATCGAATGCTTCGTCAACACCCCTTCTGAAATTGTGAGCAAGTCCAATTTTCAACGGGTGGATATTTGGATCCCTGATGAAGCTACATCCGAAGTTATTCAAACAACAGATTTACCATCTAACTGG
>JBAYZR010000298.1:0-4818 GCA_041672425.1 Pedobacter sp.
TTTTATCAATCTATGGCCAGGATTTTCCTTGAGGCCGGGATGCCGCAGGATGCCTTGGATGTACTCAGGGAATCTCCGGAACAGGTCGTGGTGTCATCCTTGCTAACGATACAGGCGCTGTTTGAGACCGGAGATGTTGCAGGCGCCGCCACGTTGCTTGACTTGATTTCTGCCGAAGGAGATACTTCAGATTCACTGGTTATCCGAGGGAATCTTTTTCTGGCGGCCAGCGACCATGACTCTGCCGGGAGGATATACGAACAGGCTCTGGCTCTTAATCCCGCCTCTGCCGGTGCGTATGTTGGTCTGGCCACACTGGCAGCCCATGTTGATGACCATGAATTGGCTTTTAACCTGCTTGAAAGAGGAATCAGTTGTAATCCATGCGATATCCGCCTGCGCAACAGATTCCACTCTCTGGTGTCCAACAGTAATCAATTAGAGCGCGCCGTGCAGATCATGGTTGAAACGGCTCATTTCTTTCCTGGTGATACCGATTGCGCCTACCTGCATATAGACCTTTTACTGCGTCAGAATAGATGTGTTGACGCTCTGGGTGTGATTGAACGCATACTGGCGAAGTCCAAGCCAAAGTCAGGTTTTCTGGAGGCCGCACTTGCGGTGCGAAAGCAGGTCGGTGCACTTGCAATATCTCCTGAGCGATATCAGAGCGGTATCACGGTTTCGCTCTGCATGATCATGAAGGATGAAGAGGCCAATCTTGCACACTGCCTTTCCAGCCTCAAGCCGATTGTGGATGAAATTATTATTGCTGACACCGGATCATCTGACGGAAGCAGAGAGATTGCACGCATTTTCGGAGCGCGTGTGATAGAGATTCCATGGACAGGCGATTTTTCAGCGGCTCGTAATGCGTCCCTTGAACAGGCTCGCGGCAACTGGATCCTGGTTATGGATCCGGATGAAGTGATCTCGCCCCTTGATCATGATCGATTCCGCCAGATGGTTGCCGACTCGGCCGGGAAGCTGGTCGCCAGAACAATTGAAACCCGTAATTACACCAACCGTGTTGATCTTGAAAACTGGCGGGCAAATACTGGTGAATATCCGCTCGAAGAAGCCGGGCGTGGCTGGATGCCGAGCGATAAAGTGAGGCTATTCCCAAATCTTGCTGCCATCAGGTTCGAGAATCCGATTCATGAAATGGTTGAGCCTGCCATTGCAAGGCTGGGCATTTCTGACCCAAGGTCCGATATACCGGTGCATCATTACGGATATCTTGATGCTCAGCGCCAAGAACATAAAATGCAATATTATTACGAGTTAGGAAAGAAAAAACTGGAGGAGAGCAATGGCGCCCCCCATGCAGTCGTAGAACTGGCAATTCAGGCAGCTGGTGTAGGCCGTTATGATGAGGCTATCGATCTATGGCTGCGGGCGCTTGAATTTGATCCTGTGTCGTCTCTGGCCTTCTTCAATCTTGGACATGCGTATCTACAGAAAGGGATGTTCAGGCTAGGGAGTGACGCCTGTCTCCGTGCCATGGAGTTGCGTGATAACTATCGTGAGGCATTGATTAACCAGTTGATGTGCGAACTATGTCTCGGGGGTGGGGAGGAGTTGCTTGGAATAATCGAAACAAGTAGCATTCAAAATCCGGATTATCCCCTTTTGCAGTTGATGCATGGTGTGGTTCAGGCGGTTGTAGGCAATACAGACGAAGCATTGCGAGACTTCCGCTCACTGCTGGATGCGCGGGTGGACTTTTCTCGGTTTGTTCATGAGGTGACCGTCAAACTACTCATGGCCAACCGTAGTAAAGAAGCTGGTTGTCTCGTTTTGGTAGCTGGTCTGTCCGGAATTTGTCTGCCTGAAACCAGCGCTTTGGTTCAACTGGAAAAAAAAGAAACCCTGTAAGTAAACTCACAGGGTTTCTTTAGTATCCGGATCAGGGAAATACATCAGGGAGCAGCGGCAGGCGGATTGGTCCTCAAACCGGCGGCAAGGTTGAAGTTGATATTAATTACGATGTCGAGTTTGCCGGGGTCGTTAGGATATGCTAAAACCTCAAACAAGCGCTTGTCAATAAAGAGGCTCAAGTTCAGGATGTCCTCACGCAGAGCCTTGGGGAGCGGGTTGTCAGGCATTGAAAGTTCGCTCTGAAAAAAACTCCATATCTTCTGGTTAAACCTGACCGCTTCATCAAGCAATTTATCCTTTTCAGGTGTCGCCCATTTTTCCTGGCACTGCTTCAGTTTTAACCCGGCCCTTGTCAGTACTGACGCTTCAAGTTCTCGTGGGGACATGAACTCTTTGTTTTGTTGTTCGTAAGCAGCAAACGGTGCATTAGACATTTGTAGTCAACTCCTTTTCATACTCAATCAAGTGGTGTGCTGTTTTTAAGGCCTGATAGAACTGGCTGACCGTAACTTGATCACATATCTGCTTAATAAAGCTGCCTGTACTTGGAGCAGCCTCCAGAACGTCACTGGCAAGAGTAAAAAACGACTCTATATGGGCTGATCTATTCTCCATATCAATATACATCATCTGCAAAGCAAAGTAAATACGTCGGGCAGGTGTATCAGCATGCTCTTCAGCCAGAATATCCTTCTGACGAAGAATAGGTACCGTATTTTCGACGAGAAAATCCGCATGACGGTTGCCGTTTGATATGACGGCGCCGCCTATAATGATCTTTTCGTGCGGTTTGAGGCTTAGTTTAAGTGACATATCAGAAAGACGCGCCGATGGCGGCATGCATGGTAAAAATTGCATCGCCTGTGGCGGCAAGCTGTTTTGTTGCATCAACAATAACAGTATCGGGTGCATTTTCAGGCAGATTCGGGGTAGATATTGTCTCTGTCCGTTTTCCCCCGAAAAGTTCCTTCCAGAGTGTTTTCACCTTGTCATATACGGGTTGCGGCGGTGGCGGGACCATCATCTTCTCCATCTCTTTCCGCAAGGAACTATAACTCATAAGGATGTCTTTACGTTCGGTGTCGTCAATCGCAAACGGTGGATAGTTCTTGGTAATCTTGTCGAGAGTGGCCCGCATCTTTGCCGTAATGTCTGCCGCTGCACTGAGCCCGTTCCCGGTTGCCCGCATGTTTTTTGCCGTTTCGTTCAGAACGTCCGTAATACTGCCTATTTTTTGCAGAGTGTCCAGTGTCTGACTCTGTACCGATATCTGGAGTTGAACCGGATCGTTGTTCAATGCTCCACTGCTTGCGGGCTTTGTATTGTCTTGCGTTTTTTTTAACAGATCGCTGCTTGGAGGCGTCTGAGAGTTTTGAAATTGAGTCCCTTTGGATATTCCATCGACATTCATGTGGCGCCTCACCGTAATTTTAAAATGCGCAAATGGGGGAAAGAAAATCTTTCCCCCATTTCATTTGGCTGAAACGGTAGCTGAAAACTGATACGGAATTAGAACAGTTTCAATACAGCCTGTGCTGCCTGTGAAGCCATGCTGAGGGAGGTGATGCCCAGGCTCTGGCGAGTCTGCAACATCAGCATGTTGGCGCCTTCCTGGTTGGTGTCGGCCAGGGTCAGGTTGTCGGCGCCGGTCTGAAGGGTATTGATCATACTGTCGGTGAAGCTCTGACGCACGGTCACAACGCTCAGGTTGGCGGAGAGTTCCAAAGATTTGTTGCGCAACGTAGTGAGAGCATTTTCCAGCTGTTTAGAGGAACTTCTGATAGAATTGCTGGCGTCGGATGTAACAGAGTTATCCCACTGTATAGTGGAATTCACTGTAGTTCCGGTTGTGGCAGTCGTATCTCCAGCAGCGGAAGTCTGGCCGTGTCCTGTGATACCAACTGAACCAATCGATAGGCCGGTGTTTGTAGAGTTGAATCCTTTGATCTGAAGCGTTGCGCCGTTGGTTGTCGGCGCGAATTCAACGGTCAGATCCTGCGCGTTGAGGAAGTTGGTGCCACGATACCCGGAGTCGCTGGAGATCTGGGTGATCTGCGTCATCAGGGTGTTGTAGGTGACGGCATAGGATGCCCGCTCGGTCATGCTTGCTGTTGCAAGCGCGGATTGTGCAACACCTTTTGCTGCTTCGATCAGCGAGGTGATGGCGGTAATGCCGGCATCGGCGGCCTTGATGCCCTGTACTGCTTCCGACATGCCGTCTTTACGGCTGGTCAGGTCGGATACGCGGTTGTTGTGGGACTGGGCAGCAAAGAAGTTGGTTGGGTTGTCAAGGGCGCTGTTGACCTTCTTTCCGCTTGAAAGCCTGTCCTGTGTCCTGTTTACCAGTGTGTTCGTGTTTTGCAGCGAAAGCAGGTTGCTCCGCATGCCGGCGGTTAAAGAGATGTCTGACATGGTAATGCTCCTTTCTGGTTTATGTACGGCATTCTTGCCGTATTAATGAGTCGTTAATTTTCATATCGGGAGTAGTGGATAAAACTTTAGCATTAAAATGCTAGCTCATTACTGGCAATATATACCGGTTTGGGTCAGGGCAAAGAAACTGAGCTGCTGCGTATCTAACCCTGTATCTTTCCTTTGCGATATCTATAACGTATATGCAAATTATTATTTCCTGTTATAGTTCGATCAAAAGTACAAAAGAAATGCCGATTGAGGTGCAATTTCATGAAATACAAGAGAATCGACATCATCGTCCTGTCTTCGATTTATTTCGGAAAACCAGCAAACATTGGAGTTACAATTCAACCAATTTCATAAAAATACTTTTTAGAAAGGTACTTAAAAATGAAAAAACTGATCGCCATGATACTTGTTGCCGTTTTCACCGTCACCTGCATGTCTGTATCCGCCTTTGCCGGCAAAGTCAGCATCACCGCCGCTTCCGACCTGCAATTTGCCATGAAGGATATCGTTGCC
>JBAYZR010000299.1:0-4762 GCA_041672425.1 Pedobacter sp.
CAAGTTAAGTTCTTGTGGCGTTTGTGTTCCAGTCTTGTAGATTACTATTTGCACGTAGACATCCGCGTCACATAAGGGCTTGCGGCAAATACTGGAAAAGCGGTAAGGAGAAACAGTACGGCAAACAGCATGAATCCTTTCAACAGCTTCATAACCCCTCCTGTGAGATATGCTAAGTTTGCAGAATGGCGATAATCCAGCTTGTATGAATGAAACCGAATGCGGAAAACTACCGATCGAAAGTTAAACGACGCTATTTGCAACAGGACAAATCCCTTATCGAAATATCAATGCACAAATTCGGCGCAAAAAAACCCGCAACTGAAGCATAAAGCTCCTGATACGGGTTTTCCGGGGCCTGAGTAGTCAGGTCGGCAAAGTCCCTTGCATGTGGATCAGTGTAATCTTTTGTTGTCTTGTCTACTGCATCTTCGTAATGAATCCATTGATGGTAATCATTAAAGGTCAGCAGATTGTCTTTTTATTAACTTCGTTTTTTAAAACGATTAAAGGAAGAGTTATTAATGAACAAGATAATAATCATAATTCATAAAACATTAACTGAACTGAAATAAAGATGTAACAATCTCTTTTCAATGGGTTAAATAAATTGTATAAAATTCCCGTCCGGACATAAAACCTCCCCCCTCTAAAGCCAACACCAACGACTTAATACGGATACCCGATATTATCAAACGTGAGATGCTGTCTTGAAACAACAATCTCAAGGCAGTATCAAAACAATGTTGTCACCTGCCTGGAAACCATTTATCCTCTTACGGTCACATTATCTAACCAGCAGGCATACCCTGCCCCATGAGGTTAACACTATGAATACCATCTACAGAAAACTCCTGATCCTGCTGCTCGTCTGTTCCTTGCCAACCCTTGCAATTGCAGCCGATAGCACCACTGGTGATCAGAAAACGTCTCCACCGGCCCAGCCGGCGATTGCAATTGCAGCGCCAGTTGTTACTCCGCCGATGGTCACTGTTACCCCGCAGATGACACCCGATGCCTTCAAGCCGCAACCGTCAATCCTGATCGGCTATGTGGATCTCGCCCTGGTTAGTACCGAGTCAGAAATCGGCAAGGCCGGGCAGGCCAAGCTCACAGAAAAGAAAAAGAAGCTCCAGACCCAGATCGAAACCAAAAGAAAACAACTGGACAAACAACGGGCCGAAATAGAAGCCAAACTTCCCACCCTCACCCCGGAACAACGAGAGTCCAAAGCCAAAGACTTTCAGAAAAAGGTCAATCAGTACCAAATATTCATCCAGAAAGCCGACAAAGAGCTTCAGGAGCTGCAACAGGAGTTGAGTCGCATCCTTTTTGAAAAGATTGAGCGAGCCGCATCCGAGTACGCCAAGAGCAACAGTCTGGTACTTGTGACCGTCAAACGGGACCTGATCTATATTGCCAGCAATGTGGTTTCTCGGGATGTCACGGAAGGTGTTGTGAAACTGATCAACAAAAATGGGGAGAAGAAATAATTCGCAGGGTTTCGAATAGAGTATAAGGGAGTCAGAAAAAACAAATATACCGTTTTACATCACGTCTTCAGGCCATCTTTGCCGTTCCTTCAATCACAAAATCCTCGACGTAACACTGCTACGCCTGCGGTTTTGCTCAATCAGGAACGACAAATCCGGCCCAAATCCGTGCGTAAAACTTGGTATATCAGTTTATTCTGACTCCCTAAAAAAGCCCCCGGCAATCTGCCGGGGGCTTTTTTTATACAATCAGGATGTCTTGTAATTTTGGGCTGTTTCTTATTTCTTAACTGGCGGCGCCTGCATAACCGGCATGTCGTGCACGTCGATGTGGCAGGTGAGGCATCGTGGGAATTTATCGTGAATCAACTTTTGATGAGGTTTGCCATGGCAACCGGAACACTGGGAAAACTAGGGACACTTCCAACATTTTGTAGTGACTGGTTGAGGAAAACGACAATAAACCGGGAAGTGTACCTAGTTTTTCCCCTAGTTTTTCCCCTTGGAACGATATTTTTGCTGGGATTGCCCCCATTCTTATAAATGAAGCGCCAGATGACGAGCTAAGAGCGTCATTTCACAGACATTTAGTGGCAAGCGGCAAAGAAGCGTATGGCACTGATAAAAAGCTGAAAGACATGGAATTGAGAGACTTTTCATTTCCATGCGAGCTAATAGAAACATGTGTCGTACAACTGCGTGCGCTTGGGTTAATCAAGGAAAATCAGAAGCCCAGAAGCGTGAAGGACACTCGCACTTACTGGACACTTACGCCTTACGGAGATCACTTAATGGTGCAGTTAAGGGCGCTGAGGCGGACTCCTTTGCCCGCAACTGAAGCTGCGAGCGAGTTGAGTACAAGTTTGTTGAGCGATGAAAGCGAAGATGTAGAGACCTAACCATGCGGCGACACACAGACGCTGACGCGCTGGTGCGCCCCCACACCGTTGGAAGATGGAATTATTACAAGAGTGGTCAATCAATCAAGCTGCAAAGGTCTAGCTATAATAAACTCGATTTTTGTGTATTTTTTGCAATTTTGAGCTATATTACCAGAAAATACCCAAAAACGAGGCTATCATGTTAATTCAGTTCACTGTCGATAATTTTCGATCAATAAAAGACCCTGTAACATTCAGCATGGTTTCCGGTACCAACAACGTAAAGAATGTTTTCCCCGTCCGTAATTACCCCCTACTTTCGAGCGCAGTAATCTATGGGGCAAATGCAAGTGGGAAATCCAACATCTTGAAAGCATTTGGATTTATGAGGGCAATGGTTCTCAATGCCAAAAAAGTCATTCAGTCTACGGATACATTACTTCATGAGCCTTTCCGACTCTCCACAGAAACGGAATCAGCCTCAAGCTCTTTTGAGGCAGTATTTTTAGTGTCGTCACCAGACAAGATAATTAAATATAGATACGGATTTGAAGCAGACAATACGGCCATATATTCGGAATGGCTTTTTGCTGATGAGAAAGGTAAAGAGGCTCGATTATTTTATCGAGATGTCGAAAACAAAGAGTTTTATGTTAATACGGAAAAATTTAAAGAGGGTCATGGATTGAAAGACAAAGTATTGCCAAATAGCCTATTTATTTGGAAGTGCGACCAAGATGGTGGTGCGATATCAAAAGCAATTCTGACTTGGTTTAAAAGTGCCAATGTAATAGACGGGGCAAAATCTTCTGATTATGTAACATACACATTGGATCAAATGGCCAAAGATGATTTTAGATCTGAAATCGTCAAGATGGTTTCAGTTGCTGATCTTGGTATTAATGATGTTTTGATAGAAGAGAACGAGGTACCATCAGATGAAATAAAAAAGTTAAAATTCCCAGAAGAGATTTTGTCTCAAATAAGAGCAGCAAAATCTCCTTTGATAAGAGTTGACATTAAAACAGTACACAGTAAATACGATGAAAACGACAAATTTATTGGCACTGAGAAATTTGATTTAAGCAGCGATGAGTCAGAAGGCACTAAAAAATACTTCAGCATTTCCGCACCGTTCCTTGATTCTTTAAATAATGGAAAAGTCCTTATTATAGATGAGCTTGATTGCAGCCTTCATCCAATGCTCACTATCTCTTTGATTTCAATGTTTAACAATCCGAATATCAATACAAAAAATGCCCAGTTGATTTTTGCAACGCACGACACAAATCTGCTCAACCAACAGCTTTTTCATAAGTCACAGATTTGGTTTACTGAGAAAGATGCATACGGAGGTACTTATCTTCATTCACTGGCGGAATATAAAAATGTTCGCCCCACGGATAATATCGAAAAACACTACGTTCAAGGGGAATATGGGGCTATTCCCTACCTAGGTACGTTTGCCTTCGAGGAGCAATAATAATGGCTCGGAGAAAATCGAATCGAAACAAATACCAATCACGTAAGGCTATCGCCAAGCACCCTAAGCGACAGGAAAACAAACTTGATAAGCGCCGACTCATAATTCTCGCCTGTGAGGACGAAAAAAGTGCGCGTTTCTACTTTGAACATTACTTTGAGCTTCTGAAAACTTCTCGAAAATTGTCTTGTTTATCGTGCGTTGTTGCCACTCATCAGCACACTGATCCAACTGGAGTGCTTAAAGATCTACTTAACTTCAGCGATGTATATGGCAACACATATAAAGATTATGATCATCGCTGGATTGTCATTGACCGTGACGAGGAGCGTTGTGGTGGGGGCGGACACACGCTTCAGAACTTCAATGAGGCTCTGCAAAAAGCATCCAAGAATCGACCAGCCATTAAAGTTGCTTGGTCTAATCCGAGTTTTGAAGTTTGGTATTTGCTACACTTTCATTATCACAATACAGCTATTGACCGAGATCAAGTAATCGTGAAATTGAAACAGGCTATGTCTACGCCATATGAAAAGAATGACCCGGATATGTTTTCTAAATTGTCAAACTTGGAGAAGCCTCAGGGACGTGAACTTGCTATCCGATACGGAAGACGGCTTCATGATGATGCAAAGCAGGCTGGGCTTCAGCCAGCAGATACTAATCCAGGAACGTCGGTATATGAACTTGTAGAAGTTCTTCTGCAATTGCGTAAGCCTTTGGGGTCATGCGTGAGCCTTTGGTGAGCCTTTGAGGGAGTCAGGCGGGACATTGTTAAGTTTATAAACTAGATGCAATGTCATGCAACGCCGGATTATTCATATATATATCTTCGCCTCTTCGTGCAGCCAAGCTGACTCCGGCACGGCTGATATTCAACATTCGTGCAACCAATGCGCCATTAA
>JBAYZR010000300.1:0-4746 GCA_041672425.1 Pedobacter sp.
GTAGGTACAAATGGGGACGATGCATGGCGCTTCATCTGAAGTGTGCCTTTTTTGGGGTATATGTACCGTCAGTCCCTGGGTACCGCCAGCATCCTGTCCAGCGCTGTCCTAGCCTTGATGCCGATTGCCTCCGGAACGGTGATTATCGGCGTCATTGTCTGTAATGAATAGAGTATGTCCTCCAGGGAGGTCAGCTTCATATTTGGGCATATCAGAGCCGGTGACGCCAGGATGAACTCCTTGTCCGGGTTCTCCCGGCGCAGTATATAGAGAATGCCGGCCTCGGTACCGATAATGAACTTAGTTGCGGGATTGGTGCGGCAGTACTCGTACATGCCGCTGGTAGAGCAGGCATGGTCGGCCAGCGCCGTGACCTCCGGGCTGCATTCGGGATGGCAGATAAAGAGGGCATCGGGATGCTCGGACTTCTTCTTGAGTACCGCCTCCACGGTCATACGCTCATGGGTGGGGCAAAAACCTTCCCAGAAGATAAAATGTTTTTCCGGGACAAATCTGGCCACGTAACGTCCAAGATTACGGTCAGGAACAAAGATAAGCTCATCCTCGGCAAGCGATGCAACCACCTTCAGCGCATTGGCTGAGGTGCAGCAAATATCGGAATGAGCCTTGACCTCAGCCGACGAGTTGACATATGTCACTACCGGCACGCCGGGATGTTTTGCCTTCAGCATCTCCAATTCCTCGACAGTGACCATGTCCGCCATAGGGCATCCGGCATCCGGACGCGGTAGCAGAACCTTTTTACCGGGCGAAAGGATCGCCGCCGACTCGGCCATGAAATGGACACCGCAAAAAACAATCACATCCGCGTCGGTTTTGGACGCCTCCATGGAGAGCGCAAGGGAATCACCGGTAATATCTGCGATCTCTTGCACCTCGTCGCGCATGTAGTTGTGAGCCAGAAGCACGGCGTTGTTCGCTTCAAGAAGTTCCCTGATTTGCTGCTTGATAAAGTCACTCATCTTTCATTGATCCTCCTACCGGGTCTTTGCTGTTGACAAGAGTGCCATAAAAAATATATAAAAACAACTCTTCGGGATGTAGCGCAGCCTGGTAGCGCACCTGCTTCGGGAGCAGGGGGTCGCTAGTTCGAATCTAGTCATCCCGACCATACAAATCAAAGGGTTACGCTAGCTGGCGCAACCCTTTTCCTTTCCATGGAACCTCTCGTGGAACCTCTGTTGATTTATTGCATATTTTTACTTCTTTTCTTTGTATCCGCGAGCCTTCAAAAACTTTCTCGCAATATCAGCCAACTCTTCATTCAACTCGCCTGTCCAGATAAGTGATTTATGGCGAATTTGCCGCAATTAAAAGTCAGGCCGGTTTGAACAGTTACAAGATCAGCGTCAAGGAGTGGGTTGAAAAGCCCTGTTCATAAATAAAGGGATGACGCAACCAAAGCGGTTGCAGAAATTGAACGGTATTGCAATACATTCGACAAACCAAAACACGTGATTTCGGATACTTATCTTGTAAGTTACTCAAGAGCGTTCCACGCCGCCCTGCGGCCCAGTATCAAAAAGTAACTTGAGATTCACCCATTTTTTTCCTTATTTCTTACACATTTCGTGCACATTCTCCTGTTATGAACATAATCATGGACGCTATTCACCTTTTTTCGTCACACAAACACGATCCGTTGCTACGCAAGCTCTCCACTATTTGACCGGCCTTGCGCAAGCGGTGCGCAATAACATTACCCTTAGATGCCTGGCAGCGTATATGACAAAGTAGAATTAGCTGCTCACCGAAAGGATATTGATATGAACAAGAAAATGATCGTTATGGCGTTATTGGCAGCAACTATTATTGGCGGTGGCGCCGGTGCGGTACTGGCCGGACATGGACCAGGCGGAGAGTTTGGTGGTCCACCTCCAGGAATTGAAATGGGGCCTGGTGGCTTTGAAGGTCGCATGGCTAAAGTTCTTAAACTTACCGAAACGCAGCAGAGTCAAATCAAGGCAGTATTTGATACGGAGCGTGATCTGGTTAAGTCGCTTTTTGATAAAATGCATGAAAGCAGAAAACAGCTGATGTTATTAGCCGAAGCGACCGTATTTGATGAGGCTACAGTGCGCTCAATTGCACATGAACAGGCCACTACTGAAACGGAGCTGATTGTATCACGTACGAGAGTCCAGAACAAAATCAGCGGGCTGCTGACGCAGGAGCAGCGCGAATTGCTGAAAAATCTTCGTCCTGAGAGCAGATAGTATTCAGAACTCTGAGGTACACTTACGCATAATCATAAGAAAATACTTCGATCTTTTCTTGTTGCCACAGGAGATATCCGTCAGTCTGTGAAGCTGTTTAAAATTTGATTAGCATAAAGTGTTTTTGTCTTGACTAATTCAAACGTTTATTTTAAATTTATATTTAAAATAAACGTTTTTATTTATGGGGGCTGATATGGCACGGAAAAAAATAGGTACAACAAAGGAAAAATTACTTGTTGCAGCAAGCGATGTTTTTCTTGAGAAAGGCTTCCGTGATGCAACGGTAGCGGAGATTTGTTCTCATGCTAGCGCCAACATCTCTGCGGTGAATTATTACTTCGGCAGCAAAGAAGCCCTCTATCAAGAGTCGTGGCGTCATTCCTTTGTTGAATCCATCAAGATCCACCCGCAGGATGGGGGCGTAAGCGAGACTGCACCCGCTGAAGTCCGTCTGCGAGGCCAGGTTAAGGCTCTGATGGAACGGATCGCCGACGATAATAACAGGGACTTCTTTATCTCACAGATGGAAATAGTTAACCCGACCGGCCTGTTGGAAGAAGTAATGATGTCATCGATTAATCCACTGCACGAGAAGACCCTGGCAGTAGTGCAGGAACTGTTGGGATCGGAGGCTACCAATGAGCAGGTTGCATTCTGCGAAACCTGCATTGTCAGCATGTGCATCCATCCGCTTCTCCTGCAAAGAGCCTGGCAGAGAGCAAAAGGCAACGAAGTTCCGGTCTTGATTGATGACCTCGATGCCTATGTCAACCATGTGATTGCCTTCGCCCTGGGTGGCATTGCCGTCGTACGCAAAAAAGGGCCAAAATCATGAATACAACATCACGCAAAAGAATCATTGTTGGAACAATTGTCCTTCTTGCCATGCTGGGAAGTGGACTGGCAGTAAAGAAGTATTTTTTCAGCACACCCAAGGCCACATTTATCACAGCCGATGCGGTCAGAATGGATTTGGAAGAGAGCGTCTTAGCCAGTGGCACTCTAAAGGCTTTCAAAACGGTAGCTGTAGGGGCTCAGGTGTCTGGCCAGTTGAAAACTCTGCGCGTTGCCTTGGGGGACAAGGTGAGAAAGGGGCAACTTCTGGCCGAGATCGATCCGGTAATACAGAAAAACACTCTGAAGGATTCCGAGGCTCAGGTTGAAAACCTGCGTGCTCAGAAACGCTCTCGACAGGAATTATTGAAACAATATGACCTTGCGTATCAACGCCAGAAGCTGATGAGCGCTAAGGATGCTACCTCCAAAGCGGATATGGAGATCGCACAATCACAACTTGAGAGTACCCGCTATGACATAGCAGCACTTGAAGCTCAAATAAACAAGGCCACCATTGCAGTAGATACGGCAAGAGCAAATCTTGAATACACGAGAATAAATGCACCGATTGATGGTGTTGTCATATCCATTGATACGGAGGAAGGTCAAACCGTTGTCTCTACCCAATCAGCAACTACAATTATCACACTTGCCACTCTCGACACCATGACCGTCAAGGCCAAGATCTCCGAAGCGGATGTCACCCGCGTCAAGCCGGGCTTGCAGACGTATTTCACCTTGCTGGGCGATGCCGACACACGCCATTACGGAACGTTGCGGGCCATCGAACCCGGACCGGTTTCAAGCGGAACCGGAACCGGAACAAGTGGCACTAGTTCCAGTTCAGCAGTCTATTACTACGGACTGTTCGAGGTACCCAATACTGAAAATAAACTGAAGGTATCCATGACAACCCAGGTGGTCGTCGTCCTGAATCGGGTTAAACAGGCGCTCTGTATCCCAGTTTCAGCCCTGGGGGACAAGAAGGATGGGCGCACGACGGTGAAGGTGCTGGTCGGCGATGTGGCCGAAACCCGGAGAATTCGCACCGGCATCTCTAACAACGTGCAGGTGCAGGTTCTGGAAGGGTTGCGTGAAGGAGAGAAGGTTGTCGTTGGCGACAGCACGTCACTGCCGAAAACCGAAGCGAGTGCCATGCCTTCCCCAGGGAAACACTGATCATGAGCAGACCACTACTGGAACTTGCAGGTTTAGGGCGGCGATTCATCACCGGTGGACAGGAAACCCTGGTACTGAAAGGGATCAACCTGACCATCGATCACGGCGAGATGGTAGCGATCGTAGGGGCATCCGGTTCCGGGAAATCCACCCTGATGAACATCCTCGGCTGCCTTGATCGCCCCACTGAGGGGAGCTACCGGATCAATGGCCAGGAAACCGGAGAGCTCTCCGGCAACGAACTGGCCAGATTGCGGCGGGATTACTTCGGTTTCATCTTCCAGCGCTATCACCTGATGCCGCATCTGACCGCCACCCAGAACACCGAAATCCCGGCTATCTATTCCGGGGTGAACAAAAGTACACGTCGAGCGCGAGCTCAGGAGATTCTCAATCGCCTCGGCCTGGAAGATCGATGTGACCACCGCCCCAACCAACTTTCCGGCGGTCAACAGCAGCGGGTAAGTATTGCCAGGGCACTGATGAACGG
>JBAYZR010000301.1:0-4734 GCA_041672425.1 Pedobacter sp.
CGCGGGTGCGGAGGCGCCGGGTTTCCGGTTGGAATGAAGTGGAAATACGCATCCGAGGCAGAGGGCGCAAGCAAGGCTATCATTTGCAACGCCGATGAAGGGGAGCCCGGCACATTCAAGGATCGCATCATATTGTCCGAGTGGCCGGATCTTGTTTTCGAAGGCATGACCATTGCGGGCTATGCCGTAGGCGCTTCGCTTGGCATCATTTATCTGCGCGGCGAATACGCCTATTTGCGCGAAAGCCTTGAGGAGCGCTTGGCAGAGCGCAGGACAACAGGCCTTTTGGGAAAGAGCGTGCAAGGCCGCGAAGGATTTTCTTTTAATATCCATATTCAGATGGGTTGCGGCGCCTATGTTTGCGGCGAAGAGTCGGCGCTGATTGAATCATTGGAGGGCAAGCGTGGCGAGTCGCGCAACCGCCCCCCTTTCCCCGCTGTAAGCGGGCTTTTTGGCGCACCAACGGTTGTCAACAATGTTGAGACGCTGGCGTGGGTTGCCGCGATTTTTGTCAACGGTCCGGATTGGTTCAAAAAAATTGGAACCGAAAAGTCGGTCGGCTATAAACTCTTGAGCATTTCCGGCGATGTCGAACGTCCCGGCGTTTACGAGTTTCCCATGGGAACGAAAATATCGATGATCCTTGAAGCTGCGGGCGCAAAGAACATCAAGGCTGCTGTCGTTGGTGGCGCATCCGGGGTTCTTGTCCCTGCCATGGATTTTGAACGGAATATCAGCTTTGAGGATGTTTCAACCGGTGGCTCGATCATTGTTTTTAACCAAAGCCGCGATCTGCTTGACGCTGTTGAGAACTTCCAGGAATTTTTCGCCGATGAATCATGCGGCCAGTGCACGATCTGCCGGATGGGCAATGTCAAATTGCTGGAAGGCATTCGCATGTTGAAAGAGGGCAAATGCACTACCAGGCAGGCGCAAGAGCTTTGCGCGCTTGGGGCCAGCATGCAAGCGGCCTCCAAGTGCGGTCTCGGGCAAGCTGCGCCCAACATGTTTCTTTCCGTTCTTCAGCATTTCCGTGGTGAAGTGATGGGCCGCATCATTCATCAAAATCATTCAAGCAAAAGGATTACGTCATGAGCAGTGGGCTCAGCGTGGCAATTGACGAAACAAAAATGGTGACCATCCTTATAGACGATAAGGAGGTGTCTGTTCCTTATGGCGCCTCTTTGCTTCAAGCCGCGCGTCAAAACGATATTCATGTGCCAACTTTGTGCCATCATGACGATTTGTCCGTTTTTGGCGGTTGCCGCATATGTATCGTTGAGATTGACGGCCAGCAAGCGCTGACGGCAAGCTGCGCTTTTCCCGTGACAGCCCCGATCAAGGTTAAGACAAACTCGCACCGCATTCGCAATGCCCGCCGGCATACGATAGATCTTCTTTTATCCGAGCATTGCGGCGATTGTTGCAGCTGCAAACGCAATGGTAATTGCGAGCTGCAAAAACTGGCTGAGGAATACGCCGTTGATTCCTATCGTTTCGGTCATCCGATCCGGAAACAGTGTCAGATCGACGAATCCAGCGCCGCCCTTGTGCGCGATATGGATAAGTGCGTGCAATGCGGTCGTTGCGTTCGCGCCTGTGAAGATATCCAGGGAATCGGTATTTTCACTTTTTACGGGCGAGGCGCCGGAAATACGGTTTCAACCTATCTCGATAAGCCAATGGGCGAAGTCAACTGCATCGGTTGCGGCCAGTGCGTCACGCATTGCCCTACGGCGGCTCTGACGGAACGTGACGAGACGGACGAAATTTGGGCGGCCATCGAAGATCCTGCAAAACATGTTGTCATTCAAACGGCGCCGAGCCCCCGTGCTGCCATCGGAGAGGAGTTTGGTCTTCCTGCCGGAACAGCTATGACCTGGCGGCTTAACACGGCGTTGCGGCGTTGCGGCTTTGACAAGGTTTTTGACACAACCTTCACAGCTGATCTGACGATTATGGAAGAAGGAACAGAGCTTATTCTGCGCCTTTATAAGAACCTGGTTCAGAACGATATGTCAATGCCCTTGCCGCAGTTTACTTCCTGCTGTCCTGGGTGGGTTAAATATTTCGAGCATTCGCATCCGGATATGCTGGACCATCTTTCAACGGCAAAAAGTCCGCAGCAGATGTTCGGGTCTGTCATCAAGACATGGTACGCGCAGATGCACAACATTAATCCGGAAAATATCGTCTCTGTTTCTCTCATGCCATGCATTGCCAAAAAGTTCGAGTGCAACAGACCGGAAATGCGGGATAGCGGGTTTAAGGACGTCGATTACGTGATAACCACACGCGAATGCGCGAGTATGATCTGCGAAGCAGGCATTCATCTGCCAAGCCTGCCGGAATCTGATTTTGACGATCCTTTCGGCACCGCGACAGGCTCCGGCGTTATTTTCGGCGCAACGGGTGGTGTTATGGAGTCAGCTTTGCGAACCGTTCTTGAATTCGTTACGGGTGTCAAGATTGAAGATATCTTTGCGCATGCCGATATTATCCCGGTGCGTGGGTTTGAGGGGTGCCGGTACGCCGAAATCAAGGTTCCGGAAAAACCTGGCCCCGTCCCCTTGATGATTGCGCATCTTGTTCCGAACTGGGATTGGCTTAAAGGACAAACGCTTCGTGTCGGCATCGCGCACGGCATCAGGAACGCGCAGAAGATTCTCGACGATATTGCGGCTGGCGGCACATTCAGCAAATGCCACTTCATCGAAATTATGGCCTGTCCCGGTGGCTGCATCAGTGGCGGCGGGCAGCCTATCCCAATCAATATGGAAATCCGTAAAGCCAGAGCAACGGCCATATACAAAGAGGATACCGGATATGGAGAAACAGGGCGCGTACGTAAAAGCCATGAAAACCCCGCAATCCTTCGCATTTACAGCGAATTCCTGACGGAAGGGCCATGCGGTCACAAAAGCCATGAGCTTTTGCATACCGAATATACACCGCGCGGCAAGTTTATTACGAACAACCCTGATGAGCAGCCGGGGGCATGTACCTGCGGCAATGATTTATAAAGGAGGTCTTCGCCATGTTTGTCGTCATTATCAATTTCCCGCCCATTAAAGAAGGCAAGGATACCGAATTCAGGGAGTGGTTTGCAGAGACAAACAATCTGCTTGGAAGTTTCGAGGGCTTTATCAGCCGACGTCTTTTAAAACCCATGGATAACGGCAACTATGCATCCATTATAGAGCACGAAAGCCGGGAAAGCTTCATGGCCATGCGTGAGAGCCAGGCCCACAACGAAGCCGGCAAGCGCGTCGGACCATTGTTCGACGGCAACGCATCTCTCCGGTTTTACGAAGTAATTTGAAAAAGTCGATCCTAAGGAACCGTCACATAATAACATTTACATTTTTGGCTGCATTGGGACGAATTTCATAGTTCCATTCACCATGGAACTCGTCTCTGAGTATATTGACCTGCCGTAATTCTTCATCACTGATTTTTATCCCTTTGGGATATTTGTTCGTATCAAGTCCGCAGGCGACGGTTAACCCGGTCTTGGTTTTTGTACCGGATATAAGATTGACTATCACTTCATGACTGACAAGAGGTTTTCCACGCCAGTTCTGGCTGATATAGGAAAAGAGCCGATGTTCTATCTTGTTCCATTTGCTGGTGCCGGGCGGGAAATGGCAAACCGATATGATAAGCCCCGTTTCGTTGGCAAGTTGCTGTAATTCTGTCTTCCAGAGACGAACTCTGGATCCGTTACTGCCGCCGCCATCTGCGGTAATTAACAAGGATTTGGCATTGTGATAAACAGCGTTTCCCATGCTGTTCCACCATTTACGGATACTTTCAACGGCAAAGGCTGCGGTGTCATGATCAGTACCGACATTCACCCAACCTGTATTATGAGTTTGATCGTACACTCCATATGGAGCAACTTTGCCAAGTTCAGGAATTTGAAAATCATGAACGCGGACTTCTTCCGGCTCTCCTTTTGGCCGTAGTTCACGTCCACCATTTTTGAAGTCGCCAACCAGTTCTTTCTTTTTGGTGTCTACAGAAATGACGGGTTGCTCATTCGACTGGAACCTTTCAACTTTGTTATGAATGTACTCAAACTGTGCATTTCGGTCCGGGTGTTCACTCCCTTCAAGCGTTTTGCGATTCGCCTGGAGGCTATACCCCATCTCATGCAATAGTTCGGCTACCATGCGATGGCTTGTTGAGTGCCCCATTTTTTTTAGTTCATCCGCCAGGTTCCGCACGCTCTTTGACGTCCAGCGTAGTGGCGATTCCGGTTCACCGCGAGTTACCGGTTCGATCAGTTTATCCAAGTCGCTACGCAGTGTTGTGTCTAGCTGCACAGTACGTTTACGACCTCCGCCAGCCTTACGTACCCTGGTGGGCAGAAGAGAACTTTGAGGAGATGATTTTTCACGAAGTTCTTTGCATCCAGCCGTTACTGTCGGTCGCGATATGCCAGTTGCCTGACTTGCCTTGGTAATCCCGCCTCGACCAATTACCATCGCTTCAGTGGCTACATAAAGTCGAAGTTGTCTCTCGCTGAGTACAGGAGAAATTAGCTTGAATCTTTCTGCGATCTGGTCTGTTTCCATGCAGAAAGTGTAGCACAGTAAAATTATTTGTAAAGTTTATTTTGTGACAGATCCCTATTTCGGGCTGCGGCTACAACACCATGCAGGCCAACGAAGAAGCGGTTATTGCCGCCTGGGGCAATGTTGAATCCACCTACCAACGCCGGGCCGATCT
>JBAYZR010000302.1:0-4731 GCA_041672425.1 Pedobacter sp.
TATTGTCCCAGAGGCCGCCAACTTCGGCAACGTACTTGCCGGCGCCGCCATAGGCGCCGCCGCCGCAGGCGCTTGCGCTAAACTCACCGCGGTTGCCAGACTTCTCGTGGCCCGGAATCCCTTCAAAACCGAAGAATACGCTTGGGCCGTTGTCGTTCAGGTCACGGAAGGCGGCCAGCGACCAGGCGCCGGCGCCACAGCCGGCGCGTTCAACGTGGGCCGGGGTGATGTAGCCGTCGGTGGCGTGGTTTGCCTGCATCCACTTGATTGCATCAAGCGACTTGTTGTGAAGCAGGTTGAGGCCAAGAACGGTGGAGTAGTCGTAGTAGCCGTTGGCGGTGGTGTAGAAGCCGTTAACCTTCTTGCCGCTCCAGCCCATGGTGGTGGCAGTGGTGGTGGTACTGGCGCCGTCGGTGTCAGCATTGTCGAAGCGGTACTCAAACTCGGCGATGGCTTTGGCATCTGCGTTCCAGATGCCTGAGCTGGAGTGCTCGTGTCCTGGCGGATTCCACTCCATGCCGGTCATAGCCAGCTTGCTTGGGTAGTTGGCGCGGATGGTCTGGATCCAGTCAAAGGCACCCATGTATGCGGAGCCGCTGTAGCCCGGAATGTCAGAGGTCCGGAGCAGTGACTGCCAGCGCCACATCTGGCCGCCAGTCGTGTCACCGATGGCGGGAAAGATTGGATAGGCGCTGGTTTCGTTCCAGTTCCGGCCGAAGCCATCGCGGGCGCGGATGCCGCCATGCTCGGAGTTGGCCTGGAAATCTACACCAAACTCGTAACCCTGGGGCATGACCCCTTTCTTGTAGAGCGAGGCACGGGCAGGGCCGGTTACGGCTGAGGACGAAATAGTGGTGGCGCTGGTCAGGTCGTTCATCGGATACGATCCGTCGGTGTAGGTGGTGTGCTGGTGCCAGTCACCGACCATCCACTTCTCGGCGGTCAGGGCGCTGCCGGCAGTAAGCATGGTCACGGCGAGAACAGCTGCGCATACTTTATGATTTGCTTTCATTGTGTCTCTCCTTGGTCATTTGACTTGATAGTTTGTCGTTGCTTACTTGTTTTTTCTGCGGAATCCGGCCAAGCCGAGCAGACCGGAACCGAGCAGCCAGGCAGCAGCCGGGATCGGAGTGGCCACGAAGTTGGGGCCGAAGGAGCCGGTATCAACGCCTGCGGATTCAAGAGAGGCCCAGGTTTTTGGAAGAGCTTGGTTGGTGGAGTCAAAAACGTCACCTGTATAGGCGATGTTGGAGTGCCAGATAGTATTGCTGGGATTGTAAGTGTACAGGTCTGCTCCAACAGTCGCGGCAATAACATAATTGCCTACGGACAGATTGGTTGTCGGGATATTGTGGAAGCGCCACTGTGCAGCACCAAGCAACTCATCATTGGTGTTAACCGTCGTAGAAGCAACCAGCTCACCGGATGAGCGATATAGGGCCACATCGTGTGATTCGGTCAGGATGCCGTTATTGGCAAAGTAGCCGAGACCTTTGATGTCGAAGCTCTGGTTGACCGAGAAAGCCCAGCCGATAATATTGATGTCGCTACCGAAAGACGTTTTTGTTCCGGTATTCTCAAGTACCGGAGTGAAATCAACCCCCAGAGGATTCGAGTATGCTGCGTGAGCTGCGCCGACGCCGGTGATGGTAGTCAGCGCGAACAGCGCTGCCACAAGTAACATCTTGAAACGTTTCATGATAATCTCCTTTTCTACCTTTTATTCAGTTTGTGTGTCCGGCAATAAATACTGCTTATTCAGTTTTGTATAATATTCAGTTGTAATGAGCCTTTTGGTACCGGACATTGGGTATATTTAGAACCGATAAGGGTCTGGTGGGGCTGCCTCAAAGGGCTTTTCCCGCTTTGTATCCACAACTGTCAAGCACCTATGGTTTGCTCCAATAAATTTGATTAGTCCGACACCTCCTTTCATTTGACATTTCAAATACAAAAGCCGGGTTGGCTTTCGTCATTGAAAGGCAACCCGGCTGTCCTCATGGGATCCATGGCTTTCCGTCCCCGCCTTGCAACGGGTTTGGCTTTAATTATTTTTCAAGAGAGATCGCACACCGCCTGCCATGATGTTTTTAAGCGGAAAAACAAAAAAGCCCGCCACGAGATATTCCTTCGTAGCGGGCTTTCTGGTACCGGGTCAGGTCAGCAAAGTACCCAAATGAATTCAAAACAACAGATTTGAAATTTGAAACAGACTATAACAAACAATTGTTACTTTAATATTAAGAATACGTAAATCTTTTGCAACGATTTGATTTATGCTAATGGTCCATAATAATAGCTGGTTATCATGGCAATACGCCCATTTGGTTACACTTGTATAATCCGGATTTAAATCATCTGCCTTCCTCCATGATCCTGCCAAACCATAGAATCAAATCGAGCAAAGCAAAGACAACCGCCTGGACAGTGTACGAGGTTGGGGGGTACTTGGGATCGGCGTAGGGAGTGTGGGCGCCGCTGTCGCTGGTTATCTTGTAGATCAGCTCGGCAAAGCGATCAATAATCCGGTAACGTTCGACAACACCCTTCTCCACCAGATGTTTGTAACAGGCCACCAGGTTTATCTCACCAGCCACATACTGGGTTGGCAGGAGTTTTTCATCGGTCCGGCTGAGAGTGATGTAAACACGTTCCTGAAGACGGCGCAGGCAGCCGAGTGTGTTCTTGATGGTCGATGTTTCGCTGCTGGTCATGTCGCGCATGCAGTTGAAGAGTTCCTGCTCGGCATCGTTACCCAGATAGGTCCGTACCGTGGCAAAGACTGCAGGATAAGCGCCGACAATCCGCACATAATCGAGCTTGCCGACTTCTTCCCTCAGGAAGGCAAGCATCTCTGCTTCGTCGCGCCCCTTGGAAAAGACCCTCAGGGTGCCGGCGTACAGCTCGCTTAGGCTGCGGAACTGGGCAGGTTCACCAGTGAGGACCACCATCGGGAGGTGGGTTGCCTTTTCACTGAAGTAGCGTACAGCTGCGGTAAGAAAGCTGTTGTCCGGTACCTGCTGAATACGCTCCTTCAGACACTTGACATCAAGGATGATTCCGGAAAGAGACCAGTTTTCGAGCCGCTCGTAGATCTCTCGCCCCTCTTCCAGGCTTCCGGCATGGACCAGGGTAATGCCGAAGCGCTGTGCATCACGGTGTAGCGACTCCACATATGGGCGGTTGTCGTCGATAATCAGCATCCGTTCCAGTGCCTGCCCCGTTGGTTTCATCAGTTCCGCCTTTTTAACAGTGTTATTCGGAAGTGAACCGGATGTCCGTCCCGGATTATCTCGAATCCGCCGCCATGCGCCTCAATCACTTTGCCAATCCAGGCCCCCCCCAACCCTTCGCCGGGACTGTCCGCTCCCTTTGCGCCGAATGAGAGAAATTCCTGGGCGCTCAGGTTGGCAGGGAAAGGCCTGCCGTTGTTGGTGTAGTCTATTATGATCCGTTTTCGAGTCTGACGCAGACTGAAACGAATCTCGTCAGATGCCGCCAAATTCGGAAAACCGTGTGTTTTTGCGTTTCGCAGCAGGTTGTTGATCGCTTCAACAAAAGATTCACGATGCAGCAAAACCTTCACAGGGCCGCCATCCACAACCATGCCAAACTTTCCGGCATGGAGCGGGAAGACCTCCCGCTCCAGCAACTCCTTCAATTCCACCTCCCGGAACATCTCACAGCTTATCTCGCGAGTCACCAATTGCCGGGTGTGGTCGATGATGTCATTGATCTGACCCAGACTGGCAATGGCGTTATTCAATGCCTCACCTACCGTCTCGGTCGATCCGTCGAGCCGCCGGGAGAGTTCCGCTGAGAGCAGGCCGCGTTTGTCGAGTAGATCCTGGAGCGCAAACAGGGGGGATCGGACTATCTGCAACCCAGGTTTGACATTGTGCGCCAGATGACGGATGACACTGTATTCTGCTTCTTGCTTTTCCTCGGTAATACGTCGCCGGAAACGGTTCCTGGCCATGTCGGTCGCAGCATCCATAAGGATGGCGACGATTATAACCAACACTATGGGCACTCCGCTTAGCAGAATGCCGTTACGGTCATACAGGACCATTGTCAGCGGTATCAGTGCAGCCAGGACAAGCAGATTTAAAAGAATCCTGGCCTTCAACGTCCTGAACCAGGTCCAGATAGCAACAGCGACAACGACTGATGCGGCATCCAGCACAACGCCTTCCAGGGTAAACGAAGAGAACTGGCTGTAATGAAGGACTCCGCCGATTGCCACAAGGATCATGAAGAGAAGACGGTTGAGCAGATGCTCGACCATGCCGGTCTGCTCAACAAAGTACACCAGCAGCGCCAAAGCGCCTCCGATGAACAGATTGGCGAAAAAAGCATTACGAGCGCCCGAGGCTGACAAGAGACGCTGAAGTCCGGCTATAATGCCTGTGGGATTGATCATTTGCCGAATTGTAAATGGAGCGCAACCTATTATCAAGCCAATCTTGACCGGATTCAACACCATCACAAACATTTACCATCCTGTAACACAGGTGACACAAATCTCTGCTGCGGAAAAAGTAACCTGAATATTTCATACTTTTCACATGTTCGTAATATCAGGATGGTATTGTATTTCCGGTTTAGGCACTCGGCAAAGAATAAATGTTCCATATAACGTTCAGATTTGGGTCGGAGTTTGCCGTGCCGATTGAGCAAAACCGCAGGCGTAGCAATGCTACGTTGAGGATTTTGCGATTGAGGCGCGGC
>JBAYZR010000303.1:0-4727 GCA_041672425.1 Pedobacter sp.
GTAAATATAGAACAAATGCCCTAACATAAGACTCTAGCCGTATTTACTTCGGATAACGAATTACTTCAGATAAGGTGGGTTATCCGAAGCTTCGGATAACCCACCTTGCGGTGTTCCTTGTTTAGGACGACTGATAGTGCCGTTTTCTTCAACTACCGGACTTTGAAGCCATTGCCGGATCAGTTTAAGGACACTCCGGTCGGCTATGCGCCGCTGGAGTTCTACCATCAATGGTTCATGGGGAATGCTGTCAAAGTAGCTCGAAATATCTGCATCATACACTTCCAGCCGCCCGAATTGGAGGTTACTGCTGACTTGATCGAGGGCGCCATGGGTACGCCGTTTGGGGCGAAATCCATGGGAGCAGTCGAGAAAGTCTGCCTCAAATATCGGTTCGAGGATGAGAAGTACGGCTGCCTGTACAAGTCTGTCCCGCACACAGGGTATGCCCAGCGGGCGCAGCTTGCCATTGGCTTTGGTGATGTAGACGCGTTTCACCGGGGATGGTTTATAGCTTTTGGTCGTCAGGCTTTCCTGAATTTCGTCAAGATAGCCAGATATCCCGTCTGCCCTCGCCTCGATAGATTCAATGCTGACACCATCGACTCCCGGCGCTCCCTTGTTCGCCTTTACTCGCGACCATGCCGTTTCAAGTACGTCACGGCGATGGATTCGGTCGTAGAGGGCATAGAACCTGAATTCCGGTTCTCGTTTGGCCTTGCTGCTCAGTTTCCACCGCAGAAGGGAGACTTTTACCGGCAGTCCGGGTTCAGGTGCGAATCCTTTGGCCATCCATTCCGTTATGGAGCGTCTATCGCTCAAGCGGGTCTCCTCTCTTTCCGTGTTAACATGACTGAAGTGCGGCCCCTTGGCTCCACGGGAGTTACCCCGCTTCCCGGCTACTATGGGCCGCTCCGAATTCCGACCGTACACACAAAACAGGTTATTGATTCCCCGCCAGTGCTCTCCATTCAGCGAAACCCTTTCGCATCAGGTAGTACGTCGGACCTCCCAGGTTCCTCGGCTGATCTTTCGACACGCGCCCTCCCCAACCACCCCGGACAGTCCCACCGGTTCTTTCGCTCGTTTATCCCCGGTGGGTGGCAGGCTTCACCACCTTCGGAAGGTTGGCCACTGTCAAATAAGCGTAACGAGGCCGAAACGGGTTCGCTTGCGCTGGGCTCGCGTCTTCGTCGTCAAGGTCGGTACATACCCTTCGCCCCCTACTACTCACAGGGAACCGGTCTTACTCCCCACGTTTGGTTACCCGCCCGTGACAGACCGCGACTACATGCTGAACAAGCAATTTACATGTCTGACACTTTTCAGTCAGATAGATCAGCCAGGCTTGGCCTGGCGTACCTAAGTTCGCAAAGAATTCAGATGTTTAACAAGTACAATGTTGTCACCTTTTAGGTTAGAACCATTTTCCAATCATCGTGCTGATTTTCTTAGCGTTCTTGGCGTCTTTGCGGTTCAACTGCCGTTTTTAGGTTTATTGTAGTTTAGATATGTTCGCAGAATGTAACTTTGCAGACTAGCCATTTACTCCTCCTGGTATATCAATTCATTTGAAATCCCTTGAAATTCTCACCAGCTTCGCCGCAAAGCCAGGTGTATCCGCTGGGCGGCGTAAAGGGCTCCAAAGGGGCCTTTCTTTGACCCATAAGGGAGTTCGCACCCCAGCGTCACCTTCCATAGGTCGGTCAAATTGTAGCCTGTCTCCATCTTGATGAGGCCGTCGCCACGCTTGAGACCTGTGCTCCAGACCAGCTTCCATTCACCCCACTCCTCGCTCCGGTTCCAGGCGGTAATCAGGGCCGGGAGAATCGCCCGGTCGAACAGCAGCGACTGGTCCACTGGCGGCTCCAAGGCGTTTCCAGCCAAGGTGATGAGCAGGGCGCCATCGCCGAAACCCTTTTCCGCGCTTAGAGCCCCGATAAGCGCGTTGCCCAGATCGCGATCCCGGGAGAAAAGCACGGCCCCTTCGCCACGCAGAATCCAAGAGCCGACAATCCGGGAGACCTCGATTCCAAGCGCCTCTTCCCTGGCGTAACGGCGCTCGACAGGGACTATCAAGCCGGATGAGGCGGGCGTCGCCCGGTCGAAACGGAAATCCAGGAGCGGCGCTGGGCGCACTCCAAATCGTCCCCATGCCCCCAGATCCCAATCCCCGAAAGTGGCCAGAAGACGCAGAGCGCCAAAGCCGATATCAGGTGGAGCGTTATCGACCTCGTTGAAGGTCGTTCCAGGCGGTAATCCTTCCGCTATTATCGGGGCGTTTCTGGAGCCCAGCACCGGTAGACGCCAGGGGGTGGTCACCGGACAGGCAACCGCTTCATATCGCAGCGACCCGTCCTGGCCGCTCAGGCGTAAGGCCCACAGGGGGAGTTTTTCGTCGCTGAAAGGGTCGGAGAGATCGCGCGGGAGAAATGCGTCGGCCGGGGAATAGCCGTCGGTTTTTCCCCAACCAAGCTGGAAACGTCCTATTTGCAAGTCAATGGAAGAGGTGAGGGGGAGCCGCGCCCAGAGGTCCCGCACCGAAAGGGGTGAGCGCCTGGTCCGTTGGTCGACCGGATCAAAAGCAAGCGCGCCGCGCTCATCGGAAGTGATTCCTTCCGCGCGTAGCGAGGTGGTCAGCTGGGCCTCGCCGACCTTCTGCTCCCATTTGCTGAAGATGGTACCCCAGCCGATCGCCCATGGATCACGGCTGTTCAAACGTTCGGAATAAGCGAATCCCTTTGCCTCGACATACCCTGAAATCCCTTGGGCTGACACGGGTAAAGGGATCAGCATGAACAGGAGAAACAGACATGCCCGGAACAGAATCCTGATCAATCGCCACCCTCGCGATTCAGGTTTTGAAGGGTAAATCGGTTGGCGTCCTGTGGCTTGTTGATGGCGACCTCCTTCATCAGCACGGTCGTCTTGCTCCCCTTTTTGAAGTCGTTCATTTCCATCCTCATTGCCACCCAATGCCCGTCGATGTTGCGAAGATCGGAAAGCAGCAGCCTTTTAACCGGTTCTTTCTCTCCCTCGCGTAATAGATCTTCGCGTATCAGATAGAGGATGTCCTTGCGCAGGTAGAGGATTTTTCTCTCGTAGACCGATTTTCCCCCTTTCTCCAAGGGGATAGCCTCGATAAGATAGCAGAGGTAGCCATCCATTGTCTGCTCACCTTGCAGCGCCACCTTATATTTCTGGTGGTCGAACTCTTCCATATCCTCATAGTTGAAATCTGTGCCGACAAAGGAGGCGTCCCGGTCCTGGGCCGCGATCCGGCGTTCCCGTTTCATGGAAGGAAGGTAGAGCCACTGGTCGGGATTTTTACCCGGCTTTGCCAGCGAAAGAAATCCAACCCCTTGACCTCCGGCGGGTCAGTGAAGCGGATCAGGTTTTTGGCGTCCCCGGCGTATCCTTCCCGAAAACTCTTCCACCCCTTCTTGCGAACCTTGCCGTTCTTGTTAACCACTGAGAGTTCCCCGGCGTACTGCTGGGTCTTGGTGCGATGGCGGATCTCCGATTCCTTGAGTAGCGTCCGGGCGTCCGCGCCTCCCCAGGCAAGACCGGCGCAGAGGCTTGCCAGCAACGCGGCCAAAACCAATCGAATTGTTATTATGTTCTTGATCATCTATTCCTCCTACGGATGTCTATTCATACTCAATCGCCTTGGTAATCTTCAACCTCCCTGCCTGACGCGCTGGAATCCAGGCCGCGAACGCCGAAACCAGCGGGAGGGCGATCAACAATTGGGCCAAAATATCCCAGGGATAGTGATGCGGCATTTGCCAGCCGGTGAAGAACTCCGCGATAGACCCCTCCATAAAAGCGGCAAAGAGGTTGCCGGCAGGGATCGCCAGGAGCAGCCCAGTCAAGGCCAGCGCCAGCGCCTCCAGCACAATACTCCGGGCGATCTGAGAGCGCAAGGCGCCTAATGCCTTTAGTATACCCACTTCCCGGGTACGTTCCGCCACCGAGATGAGCAGCGAAGTGACAATGCCGAGGAAGGCGACCAGCAGGGCCAGAAAAACCGTGATCCGCGTCAAGGCGTAAAAAGCGTCGATCGCCTTGCCGATCTCGGCGGTGAACTCCTGGCGGGTGGAGACGAGAGCTGGGAATTTACCGGCAAGCTTTGCCCGGATCGCGTCGCGCACCTGGCCTACATCCGCGCCGTGAACCACCGAGACATCGAATATATCCACTCGGTCATCTTTCCAGAGGCTCAGGAAGCGGGCACGGTCCAGGAACACCGTCCCCTTGTCGGAACTGTAGTCCCGCAGCACGGCTGCAATCGGTATCCGCACGACCCCGCTCGGTGTGACAAGTTCCACCTGGTGCCCTACTCCCAGTTTATATCGCCGGGAAAAATTCTCCGAGACAGTACACATCCCCTCCCGGGTCAGACCCCTGCGCATCGATTCCGCGTTTCCCTGGATATATTCAAACTTGGTACGGTCCATCATAGGGCCGACCTCTATGGAAGCAACCAGGATCTGTTCTCCCTGATAGAGGGGGCGGACACCCCGGTAGCTCTCCACTGTTCTCACACCTGGCGTCTTCAGCAATTCTTCACGCAACCCCCCTGGAAATAGAAAGTCGGGGCGGGAGAAGTTTGCGGAGGCGCGCACAAACAGGTCGCAGGTGAGCGCATCATCCATCCAGCGCACCATGGTCACCTTGGTGGATCCCATGTATCCCCCGAAACCGAGTACAAAGGTGAGTGAGAG
>JBAYZR010000304.1:0-4722 GCA_041672425.1 Pedobacter sp.
GGCGCTCTTTCCCGACCTTATCAAGATCATGGTTTCCGCAGAGAAACAGCTGGTGCTCAAAGGGTTTCCCGAATGCATTTCCCCCGGCGCTCCCTGCTTCATCGACAGCAGATTCCCCCTGAATCTGATTCAGGACGATTTCTGGTCTGAATTCGGCAAAAACGGGTTTTCAACCTGCTGTTATCGGGCAATATGCTCTTCCAGGATGTGCTGGGCTCTTTCCAGCGCTTATATCGATAAATTCGGAGATGAACATCTGCTTCTGTCTCCCCGCACAGGAGGGTAAAAATGACTGGAATGCCGCTTGCAATTGAATCTGCCTCACCTACCGAACGTCTCATGAACTATTGTTTTACAGAATATGAACCTATTGCTCCAACAGATGGAAAACTCAAGTCGTCTAATCTGCTTTTTCAGACATTTACAAATAATAATATGAGTGAAAAGCTGTTCACTCTTGTTCAGTTGATCAGAACAGCCTTTGGCGAGTCAAACAGTGTCTGGGGTACAAAGTGGGACGGGCACGAATTGCGCTGGGAATTTTATTTCTACGACTATCGCAGGAGAGAGCGGCAGAGATCCATATCCCTTTTCATTGAGGCTATCTCCTCACTGGCTGACTGCTCCATCACAATTAATGAAAATCTGCCCTATTTCATGTTTTCAGTTGATATTAACAGCAAGCTGCTTGCGGATTCCGGTGAGCTGAATGAAATACATCTGTACATGGGAAATGTGGCAAGCAATGTCTCTTCAGGAATCTGTTATTCCCTGACTGAAAACAGTAAACATCTGGAAAACATCTACTATTTCCTTGATGCACAAAAACATCACGATGCTATCATCGCAAAAATATGTTGCTCCGCTATTGTTGATATAGCAAAACAGGATGTCGCCACCATACTCTGGCCGGAATTAGCAAGATGCCGTACCATCTGCATAGCAAACAAACAAGAGAATGACTGTATCTATTTTTCCGGAATTACAGTAGATCAGCTGGTTTTCTTTCTCAACAGGCTTAACTATCCTGCTGAAATTATCTCATATATCGGCACGAACAGAGCAGATCTGGATTATATGCTTTATGATGTAGGCTTTGATTACCGAATGGAGAAATCCGAACTGGTGATCGTCAAGAGTGGGTATTATGGCGTATTCTGATGAGAAAGCATGCGGTGGCGAGCAGGAATCCAACTACCTGCTGGTGGATGAATTCATTGCTGATATGGTGTCTGCGCGGGCATTGTCATCCGCTTTTGAAATGGGCGTTATAGACCTGTTTCTTAAAAATGGTCAGATGAGCGCAATCTTGTTGCAACAGAGGATTACATTCGAACCAACATCCATGAAACTGTTTCTGGATCTGCTTGAACATGCCGGGGTCGTTGCGTCAGGTGATGGGGGATATACTCTGACGCCCCGTTTTATGGAAGCGCTAACGTACCGTGACCTGCTGGTTGCCAAACTCGATTTTGCCCATATTGCCGCACATGATTTCATTGATCTGTTTTCCTTCATGATTTCCGACGTCCGGGCTTTCAGGAAGCGCGCCGGAATCTTTCGGATGTTCAATTACTCCAATTGTCTTGTGCAAACTGCTGAAAACTATCAGCGGACTATGAAGTGGATGCGGATAACAACCGTGCTTACCAGGTATGAAGCGCGTCCATGCTTTGCCCGGCACAGTTTGTTAAACTATCGCAACATGCTGGATGTCGGAGGAAATAGCGGTGAATTTGCTCTGCAGGCATGCAGAAACCATCCTGACTTGCGGGTTACGGTCTATGACTTGCCGGTTGTTTGTGATGTCGGACAACAACATCTCTCCAAAGAACCGGAGGCAGAGAGGATAACCTTTGTTCTCGGCAATATGCTGACAGATTTGTTACCTATGGGATTTGATATTGTTACCTTCAAATCGGTACTCCATGACTGGCCGGAAAAAGATGTCACCCTGTTTCTCGACAAGGCATATCAAGCCCTTCAACCTGGAGGAACAATCCTGATCTTTGAACGTGGGCCGTTAAAAACCGGCGCGGCAGGATTACCCTATTCGCTCATTCCAATGGCGCTTTTTTCCCACACCTTCCGCTCACCTGAATTCTACTGCGATTACCTGCTATCGAAAGGTTTCAGCATGATCTCTGTACAGTGGGTTCATCTGGATATGCCCTTTTTTCTCATAACGGCTGTCAAAAAAACTACTTGTCGAGAGGATATTGCCGATGGATGAACCGGCTATCACGAGTGCAACACTGGATAAAAAACCCTCCCTGCTGGATGTGGGGATGCGCTTGCATGTGCCTTACAATAATGATCTCGGTCTGATAGAGAAGCTCATCCCTTATGCGCCATATATAAAATCCATATACCTTCCGTGCAATCATACCATGTTGGGCTCAGGCCGATACGAAGGTCGGGCGATCAACCGGAACTGGGAAAACTATGATGCCGAGGTGAAGGATATTGCCAAAATTGTGGCGCCTTACGACATAAAGGTGAACATGCTTTTGAACTCATTGCATGTCTCGTCGGACATCCTCGACAATTTCCATGGTTCCGCACTGTACCGCTACCTGAAAGGGTATGAAAATAGCGATGTTGAATGGTTGACAATAGCTAATATCCAGTTGGCGATTCTTATCAGGAGATATTTCCCCCGCTTTAAACTGGATGTTTCGGTACTTGGCCTGATTGATACGGTAAAGAGGGCTCAGTACTGGTATGACCTGGTACGCCCGGATCTGTTCTGTGTGGATCTCGATCGCAGCAAGGACCTGAATTTGATCAGGAATATCACCACTCTTACCGGTGTGCCGGTAAAGGTTCTGGTCATGGATTTTTGCCTGCCGGACTGCCCCTACAAACCGTGGCACTATATTCACAATGCACTGAAGGAAGAGAGCGCATTCAGCTGCTGGCAGATCAGAGCGGATAAGCCGTGGTACTACTATAAGGGGAGGAGCATCCCGCCATACTATCTGCGCCGCTACGTCGGGCTGATTCAGGATATAAAAATCGTCGAGCGTAACTCGGATACTGAAACCATCCTGCGAAATATTCAACATTATGCCGAAAACAGTGACTCTCAATATATGATATTCAACGGAGGTGTTGTAAAGGAAGGAGACAGGCCTCCTGCAATTTCGTCAAGTGTGGATAAGCTGTATTATAATCTGAATTCAAAACACCCGCTGTTTAAGCCGGTTCCGGAGTATGTTTTCGACCGGACACTAACCTGTGACCTGAACTGCGGAGTATGCACATTCTGTTATGAAGCGTGGAAGGATGAGTGGCAGGTACGGGAAGATTACGAACTGCTGGCAGGTTATCTGCGTAATGCATTTCCGGACCTGGCAACGCAACGCTATTATCTCTCATTACTCGACACCCTGCATGGTCAGCGACATAATGTTTCCTTTATAGAAGCGATCAGGCTGATGATGGAGTATGTTGAAGCGCCTTTCAAGCAGGTGCTTGACTACTTTTCAGGACTTGCATTTCTTGAGCTGAAAAGTCCTTTGGCCGACAGCTGCATAAATCGTCTGTATGTCTCGGAACTGCGGGAGCATCTTCGGCAGATGCAGGTTCTCTATCATGATCATGATGTCATCTGTTACACCGGGTATGATCAATACGATAAAAATTCATTTGTTTACCTGCACATCTTGGCCATTGCAGCGCGTTCAGACAGATACGCCAACTATCATTTGATAGAATATTATCTGAGGATGCGAGAGGAACAGGCTGCCTGGGATCTGATCAGATTGGTTGATTTGGATGAAAAATTGCTGGAACGTTTCGCGTTGTTTGCATTTAATAACAGCAGTTATGACTTCGTAAGCCGCTTGACCGAACAACTTGATCTGTTCATCCGTTTGTCCAATCCCTTGCGTGCCAGGTTATTGGTTATCAGGCAGTTTTCAAGGGTAATGAAGGGATTGACGCCGGAGAAAAATCATCCTTACGTATTTGCGCCATCCAGCAGATATGGGCAGAAAGAAAATTTTGCCTGCCTCTACCTGGACAGTATCATTAACGGTGTTATACCGGGTCTGAATGCACGGGAAGCATTGCTCTCTTATGCTGTCTCACTACAATCACTGAAATCCCTGGCGCTTGCAAAGGTGGTCTACGATCTTTTGCTAACCATGGATCCTGAACATTTGACCATCCTGAAAAAATATCATCAACTATTGCTGGATATGAACAGTAGGGCAGGGGCTGATGACATCAGCAAGAGGATTGACTTGCTCTATCTGAAAAACAGAGACGAGTTGGACCGGAACGAGCTTATTCCACAAAAAGGTGACCGCTATGAGGCATTGGCAAAGTGCTATTACGATATAAAGGATTTTGAAAATGCAGCCTTATTCGCCTCAAAGCTCGTAGATATTGATCCGAATGTACCCGTTGCCTGGAGTATATTGTTGCAATCGTTGAAAAATATTGGTGATGGCGCCAGGTTTGCCGAATTCAGTCGTTTGCATGCCAGGTTGCAGCAGGAGCAATCAATATTGGCAGACACACGACTTCTGGTGCGAAGAAGGGAAACAGAAATATTCAGGGGGCATCCGGTCAGTAAACGCCTGCTTGACCTGATTGACGGACTTGGTGGCAGCTATCGCGTTGAGCGTTCTTTCAAATTTGTTCGTAACCGGTTTTTAAGTAACCGCTTTATCGTTACGGTTCCTCTGAATGAGCCTGAAGCATCCCTGAATC
>JBAYZR010000305.1:0-4718 GCA_041672425.1 Pedobacter sp.
CATATCCACCGAAGCCAACAGCTACATGAAGTACATCGGCGAACTACAGCTGACCAGTACCGGCAAGTACTTCAGTGCCATCAATCATATCATCCGCGATGCCGAAATTACTCCCGACCCCGACATTCAAGGTTATGTCAACACCCTGACTGCACAGTACAACGATGCCCATCCCGGTCACCCGGTAGATGAAATAGTCGGCTACACCGCTGACAACCTGATGCTCGACAACGATATGAAATGGTGGACGACCGACGAGTATCCCTGGAGCGGCAACAACACCGCAGGGCAGTGGATCTGTGACGCGATGCGCTGGAAGTCGGAACAGATCTTCGGACAGACAGACCTCGCCATCGAAACAGGGGGCGGCGTCCGCGCCGACATCCCGGTCGGCCCGGTGACCTACCTGCAGGTCTATGAAACCTTCCCCTGGAACGACGATACCTTCTACCGCATCAATATGACCGGCAATGAGATCGTCAACTTCCTCAAAACAACCAATATGAATGCCGGTTTTTCAAGCGCACTTGATGTGACCGCCGAAGACGGCGTGCCGACCTTGGTCAAATTCAATGGTCAGCCGATCGACCTTAACCACACCTATACCGTGGCGATCAACAACTACATGTATGCCCATCCGCCAACCGGCGTGACCTGGTACGACACGAATCCTCTCACTTCAAACTACCTTTGCCGTGAGGGAATCGTCGATTACATGCGCAGCCAACATCCGGACCAGGCCCACGCCTATACGGTCGGTGGCCCTCGCTATCACCTCAACACCGAGTTCTCCGGCGGCTTCCGCGCCGTTGTCACGATGATGAACGACAACGACACCAAGACCAGCTACGAAGACGCCTTTATCCGCTTCCTGAACGCCACTCCAGAGACCCTGGCCCGCCGAGGCACACCACAGGCGCCGGTGGATCTGGTCAACGCTGATGGCACAATCAATCCGGCGCACCATCTGGCCGAGCAGGAGATGTACCGCAGCTTCCTCGGTTTCAAGGCCGGCGTCCTCATGCCGGGCGATATCATCGAAACCTGGGGCAAGGGTAGCTTCTACGGCGGTAACCCCGAGTTTGTTGATCAGGAGGGGATCGAGTCAGACGGAGTCGAGTTCAGGATCGTCGGCCATGACGTCAGCCTGGCAAAACCTGCTTTCATGTCATCCATAGGCGCCTTCTGGGACGACTTCCACAAGAATCACTACGTACAGTTCATGGCCAGAAAGGTCGGCACAACTACCGTCAGCGACCAGAACGGTCAGACTATCACACTGATGGACGCCACCGGATATGCCAACAAGTCAATCCCCGGCAATGTGGGTGACACGCTGCTGGTTTCGGGTGTGCCGACCATGGAGAACTTCGGGATGCGCTTCCGTTGTGACAGTGTCACGACAACCACCGCCCCCCTGCCGGCTCCCCAGCCGGTATCCTCCCGCGTCAACCCTGCGCCAGCCGCAACGTCACTCTCCCCGCTTTCCCTTACCGCAACCGCTTCTTCCACCAGCGGAACGTACTACCTCTCGCCGGTGGCCGATGCACAGGTTGCCAGCGGCTCCCCCTCCACCAACTACGGAACCGGCGCCAACCTGTATGTTCAGAGCAGCTCCAGCGGCTATGGCAACGAACGCGCCTGGCTGAAGTTTGATCTTTCCGGTCTTCCGGCAGGCATCACGATTGCTAGCGCCAATCTCCAGCTCTGGAACTGGAAGGTCGCCGGAGCGTCAATGCCGTCTGAAGTTCGCGGCGGCAGTGACGATAGTTGGACGGAAACCGGCATAAACTGGAGCAATCAACCCGGCTATGGCGCCGCTCTCATCACACAAACCCTTGATTCCACCTCCACTAATATTTGGTATCAGTGGGACATCAGTTCCTTTGTCCAGGGTAAGTGGAGCGGCAACAAGCTGGTCTCGATGGTAGTCAAGCCGGTTACCGAAGGGTCGACCGATGCCACCCCACCTAGCTACGCCTTTGACGCCAGGGAGTACGGCAGCAATGGCCCGATCCTGCAGATCAACACCCAGCCCTTTGCCGCCACCATTGCGAAGGTTGATTTCTACTACCGCTATTCATCGGACAGCAGCTCTTGGGGACCCTGGACACTCTATTTCAGCAGCATGGCGGAGCCATTTTCTGCATCGTTCAACAATCCGCTGGGGCAGGGCTACTACGAATTCTACAGCCGCGCAACCGACAGCAACAGCAACGTTGAACCGGCCCCAGCTGTAGCCCAGACCGCCACGCACTACACAACCACGCCCGCTTACACGACAGTCTCCATCGACAACCTGTATCAGAAATATGACGGTTCCGCTAAAACGGTCAGCGTTACCACGATTCCGGCCGGGGCATCCTATATCGTGACCTACAATGGCAGTTCAACACCGCCGTCAAATATTGGAACTTACACTGTAACTGCAACGGCGAACCAGTCCGGCACGTACGGTTCAGCCACCGCCATTCTCCAGATCGGCAAGGGGGCCGCAACTGTCGGCCTCGGCGGCCTGAATACAACCTATGATGGCACGCAAAAGAGCGCCTCGGTAAGCACGTCCCCCGCAGAACTCACTTACACTATTACTTATAACGGCTCTTCCACGGCGCCGGTCAATGCTGGTACCTATCTGGTCAGAGCGGCAATCAGCGATCCCAACTACCTGGGAAGTGTCACTGGCAGCCTTACTATCTCTCCGGCCACCGCCACGGTCACCCTTGGCAACCTGGATTTCACCTTTGACGGTTCGGAAAAAATTGTCACGGCTGACACCTTGCCGGGAGGGCTCAGCGTCACCATTACCTATAATGGATCATCGCCCCCCCCGGCAGCAGCCGGAACTTACGCCATAGTCGCCATGGTCAACGCCCCCAACTATCAGGGGAGCGCCACCGGCACACTGACCATTGCCGAGGGGGGAACAGGAGCGGAACCGGTGCCTGCGCTCGGTGCGTGGGGCATCCTGCTTGCGATTGCGGGACTTACCGCTATCATGATTCACCGGCGCAAGTCGTTAATATAAAGTAGTAGAGATATGCAAAATACTATGGCCCGAAGTTTTGATTTCGGGCCATAGTATTTGCAAACCATTAACACCGCGGGGTGGTGTTATGTTAAGAATGTATTTACGCTCGCCGAATCATGGCACGAGATCAGCGCTTCTGATGAAATAAGATCACTTGCGTGTCGGCAACATCTGTCAAGAGTTAAGACCCCTTTATGTTTTACTTCCGGTGACCCACAGTCATGGCTATGCAATCAAGTGTCCCGGTAACTCACTGGGCCCCATGCCTGCAAATAAATCATTTACGCTCTCATTAAGTCTCCGGCTGTAATCAGGCTTTTCTTCCATGTCCATGTATAAAATATGTTTATTGCTGAATTCAGACCTGATCTTATGTAGCGGTGTGACTTGACGGGCTAAGACTTCAAACTCAGGATCTCCAGGGCGATAGCATTTGCAACCGACTGACTCTAGCGAATTTGCTTTGGTCTTTAGCATCATTTACGTGACCTCTGTCATTTTTTGGATTCAGAATGTTTTGGATCAATAATCAGCTTTATAACTGTCAGCATTTCGTAATCTAAAATGCTCTGTTATCCTTATGCGGTATCTCCCATGTCGCTGCCATATCTGTTATTGCTTAACCGCTCCATAGCCTGCCGCATCATTTCTGATATGCTTAATTTCTTACACAACGCAATATTTTGTAGTACCTGACGTTCTTTTTCACTGACTCTCATCGAAACGACGTTGTAGCGTGGTGTAACTTTGGTTTTTCCCATAACGTATCTCCATATTTTATTCGAAAAAAATCAATGCATAAATAGACTTAACAGCAGGCTATTGACTCATTCGATTCCTTCTCTATGAGTTACTATAGCAGGCTATTATTGAAACTATGTGGAGAAGATGTAACTTTTTGGTTAAATGTGTGGTTTAGGATTGTTATGGATTGATACTGAGAGCGAATACGCCACCGTTATAGGTTCCGGCATACAGGGTCTGGTGATCGATTGCCAGTGATAGGACGGCGCTGTTTACAGGTAGGCCGTTGTATAAAGCGATCCAGGAACCGTAGCTACCGCCGATGGTGGACTTGAATACGCCATAATTTGTTCCGGCAAAGATGGTTTGGCTGACCGGGTCGATAATCAGTGCATAGCAGGTCAGGGCACTGCTGATCGCGCTCCAGGAATCGCCGTTGTTGGTGGACTTGAAAATACCGGCCTGATTTGTCCCGGCATAAAGGGTCTGGCTGACAGGGTCAATTGCCATGGAGTTAACCGTGTAGTTGGCCATCAGGCCGCTGAAGAGAGCAGTCCAGGAATCGCCGCCGTCAGTGCTTGCGAACAAGCCGTTGTTATAGGTTCCGGCATACAGGCTACCGGGACTGGTCGGGGAGTGCACAAGGGTGTTGACCGTGCTGTTGGCAAGTGAAGAATAATTGGCCATCTTCGGTCTGTTTGACACGACACCTTTGACTGCAATCCATGAAGCAGAGCTGCTGTCTGATCTGTATATCCCCCGGTTGGTAGTCCCTGCATAGATGCTCCCGGGTACGGTCGGCGTGATTGCCAGGGAATTGATCATAGTGTTTGCCAGGGAATTGGTGCGGCCATCAGAGTTGCCGGACTCAACGTTGTTGATCGATCTCCAGGAAACTCCGCCGTCAATGGTCTTGTAGACGCCGTTGTATGTCCCGGCGTAG
>JBAYZR010000306.1:0-4692 GCA_041672425.1 Pedobacter sp.
CCGATTGAGCAAAACCGCAGGCGTAGCAATGCTACGTTGAGGATTTTGCGATTGAGGCGCGGCGAAATACGGCCCAAAGATGAAATGCAAGATGGAATGTTTATTCTTTGCCGAGTGCCTAACTAAATGAGTAATAATGGAAGGGTGGCCGAGTGGTTTAAGGCAGCGGTCTTGAAAACCGCCGAGTGTAACAGCTCCGTGAGTTCGAATCTCACCTCTTCCGCCAAAATAACGGGTGGTTGGCTTAATAGGCTGACCACCCGTTTTTTTCTTTTTCATAAACATAAACAGCTTTTGGTGGGCTATTGTATGGATCCAGGCGAAAAACCTGGTATCAAAAATCCTCGGCATGGTTGTGAAACAGGCAACTGTAGTGCGAATATCATATCCTACATTTTCATGGGACCGCTCACAAACATCATATTTCTGAAAAAACAACTAGTTCTCTGTATATTACGCCAGATGGAGTAGTAAAATATCAGCGAATATGGTCTTCGGGATAGGCTCCGATACTGTGAATTGCAATATCGGCTCCGGCATATTCTTGTTCTTCGCTTAGTCGAATACCAACAGTCTTGTTGAGTACCCCATAGATCACGAAACCACTAACCAAGGCAAAGATAATCGCCGAGAAACTGCCGGCCAGCTGGGAGACCAGCGAAACCCCTCCCATGCCGCCCAGTGCTTTCTGCCCGAATATACCGGCAGCAATGCCACCCCAGGAACCGATCACGCCATGCAGCGGCCAAACGCCAAGTACATCATCAATTTGAAGCTTCTCCTGCTCAATGTGAAAACCATAGACGAAGATTACCGAAGCGATTGCCCCGACAGCAAACGCTGCCAGTGGATGCATGATGTCGCTGCCAGCACAGACGGCGATCAGACCAGCCAGGGCTCCATTGTGGACAAAGCCGGGGTCATTTTTACTGGCGACCAACGCTGCCAAAACTCCGCCCACCATTGCCATCAGGGAATTGACCGCCACCAGCCCGGATATCTTCTCCAGGTTACCGGCACTCATGACGTTGAACCCGAACCAGCCAACCGCCAATATCCATGATCCGAGCGCGAGAAAGGGGATGTTACTCACAGGGATAGGGTGTGACTTGCCGCGGATATATCGTCCCATGCGCGGACCGAGTATCAGCACTGCGGGTAGCGCAATCCAGCCGCCGATGGAGTGAACGACCACCGATCCTGCATAGTCGTGAAACTCAGCGCCGCCGATCGATTTGAAGAAATTCTGTAGCAGGGACATATTCTGCCCCCAGATCAGGGATTCGAACAACGGGTAGGAAAGACCGACAAAGATCGCTCCGGCAATGACCTGGGGCCAGAATTTGGCTCGTTCGGCGATACCGCCGGAGATGATGGCCGGAATACAGGCTGCAAAACAGAGCAGGAAGAAGTAGTGTACCAGATCGTATCCCTGAGTCTTGCCGAGCAGCTCTTCAGCAGGCTTCAGAAAGGATATGCCGTAGGCGATGGGAAAGCCGATCACAAAATAGACAATTGTCGAAACAGACCAGTCGGTGAGGATCTTGACGAAAGCATTGACCTGGTTCTTTTTGCGTACAGTACCCACCTCGAGAAAGGCGAAACCGGCATGCATGGCGAATACCAGCACTGCGCCCAACATCAGAAAAAGAACATCAGCACTACTTTTCAGGCCTGTAAACGTTGACATGCTCTCCATACTCGTTACCCCCGTTGGTATCTATGAGTGAGCCCGACATTGGGCGTATGTGGCATCAACGCAAGAATGCTGCCAATGCGTAGCATACGGTAACTGCAAGATATTACACGCATGTGGATAAGGCAGGTTTCTGGCGGCTGCCTTGCCTTTGTGCGCCATGCCGCAAAATTAGGCAGCATCGAAATGCACGGCGGGCTTTTCATTCCGTTCGCAAACAGCTAGAATGCGTATCATGAGTCTTGAGGATAAAATACGGCAGATGCCGACCTCGCCCGGTGTGTACCTCATGCGCGATGCAGGAGGAGAGATCATCTACGTCGGCAAGGCGTGCAACCTGCGTCAGCGGGTGCGCTCGTACTTTGGCTCATCCACAGATTCCCGTTATCAGGTGAAATTTCTGGTAGCCAAGGTTGCCGATATTGAGGTCATGCTGACCGATACCGAAAAGGAAGCGCTGCTGCTCGAAAACATCCTGATCAAGCAGCACCATCCCCGGTACAACCTCAGCCTGAAGGACGACAAGACCTACTTTTCCCTGCGTCTCGATTCGCTTGAGCAATTCCCCCGCTTCACTGTCGTGCGCAAGCTACCCCGCGACAAGGCCCGTTACTTTGGTCCCTATGCCTCGGCATCCGCAGCCCGCGAGGTACTCCGCCAGCTCCAGCGCATGTTCCCCCTGCGCCACTACCCCCTGGTGCGCTGCATGGCCCGTAAACGCCCCTGTCTCTACCATCAGATCAGCCAGTGCAGCGCCCCCTGCTGCGGGCTGATCTCCACTGCCGATTACGCCACACTAGTGGAAGGCGCCATGCTTTTTCTGGAAGGAAAGAACCGTCAACTGGTAGCGGAATTCAAACGCCGCATGCTGGAGGCATCGGATGGTTTACGTTTCGAGGAGGCCGCCCGTTGGCGTAACCTGCTGCGTTCCATCGAAGTCACCGTCGAGAAACAGAAGATGGTCATGCAGGGTGGCGATAGCGATGCAATCGGTTTCCACCGTGATGGCGCCCGCATGGAGATGGCGCTGTTGTTCATTCGCGGTGGTGTGCTGACTGGAAGCCGTCTCTTCAGCCTGAAATGGGAGTTTGACGACGCCGAAGGTGTTGCCGAGTTCTTGCGCCAATACTACAGCGATGGGGCTTACATCCCGGAGCATATCCTGCTGCCGCTGGAGATCGAGGAGAAAAAGGCATTGGCCGAACTGTTGGGCGAAATCAAGGGGAGTCGGATTGCCATTAACCGTCCGGTGCGGGGCATCAAGCACGATCTGGTGGAGCTGGCCAACAAGAATGCAACGGCAGCGTTGCGAGAACGGGACGACAAACAGGCCGCCTCAGAGACCGTGCTGGAGGTATTGCAAAAACGTCTGCGCCTGTTGCGACTGCCACGACAGATCGAGTGCTACGATATCTCCACCCTTCAGGGGCGATTCTCAGTGGGAAGCGGTGTGGTCTTCAGGGATGGACAACCTGATAAGGCGCGATACCGCCGCTACCGGATCCGCGAGGTGGTTGGCCAGGATGATTTTGCCATGCTTGCCGAGGTTTTTTCGCGCCGTTTTAGTAGTGAAAGGGTGGTTCAGAACAGTCTGCCCGACCTGGTGGTGGTGGACGGCGGCATAGGCCAGTTGAATGCCGCCAGCGAGATTATCCGCGGACTGGGCCTGGAGGGGCGGTTCGACCTGATTTCCCTGGCTAAAAGTCGCGTGGCGCGTGGCATGAAGGAAGACACCATCCAGAAGAGCAACGAACGGATTTTTCTGCCGGGACGGCGCAATCCGGTGGTGTTGCGGCAAAACTCGGCGGAGCTACTGCTCCTGGCGGCCATCCGTGACGAGGCGCACCGCTTTGCCATTGAGTATCATCGCAAGTTGCGGGGGAAGGAAGGGATCACCTCCGGGATTGACGCAATTCCCGGTATCGGCCCCAAACGCCGCTCCGCTCTGCTCAAAAAGTTCGGCAGCCTGCAAGGGTTAAAGGATGGAAGCTTGGAGGAGATCACCGCTGTGAATGGTATGAATCAGGTGACAGCGGAATCAGTCTTTGAGTGGTTGCACAATTAATTTTTGCCTTGCCAAGGGACTTGGAACAAACTGATATTCCAAGTCCCTTAGGAGCTGTAAATAAATGACTTGGTTATATTGCGCTCAGATTCGGGTCAGATTTGGCTGAACTGATTGAGGCAAACCGCAGACGTAGCAGAGCTACGTTGAGGATTTGGTGATTGAAGTTCGGTTAAAGATGGCCTGAAGATGAGATGCAAGATGGCCATGTTATTTTTTTACAGCTCCTAAGCTATGAACTCTGACCCTGTTCGGCGCGGGATACTATTTCAAGACATAGCTGCTACTTGGCTTTTCAGCCAATCAGGCAAGTTTCTGGGCGATACGAGCCACGTGCGCGCCCTGAAAACGGGCGCCTGCCAGTTCATTTTCACTCGGCATCCGTTCACCTTGGCCGCCAGTAATGGTTGAGGCGCCGTAAGGTGATCCCCCGGTGATCTCGGAAATTCCCATTTGTCCGGCAAAGGCATAAGGCAGACCGACTACCACCATCCCATGATGCAACAGCGTGGTATGAAAGCTGAGTATAGTCGATTCCTGACCGCCGTGTTGAGTGGCGGAACTGGCGAATACGCTTCCAACCTTGCCCACCAGTGCACCTTTCATCCAGAGCCCACCGGTTGCATCCAGGAACTGTCGCATCTGCCCGCACATGTTGCCGAAGCGGGTCGGTGTGCCGAAGATAACGGCATCGGCATCGGCCAGGTCGTCCACTGTGGCAACCGGGATATGGGCCATGCCTTTCTGGGCATCCAGTGCCCCCATCATTCCCAGAACCTCATCCGACAGGGTTTCCGGTACGCGTTTGATGACCGCTTTACAACCGCTAACCTGGTGTACCCCTTCCGCTACCGCTTCCGCCATTTTGTAGATATGGCCATACATACTATAGTACACAATCAGAGCTTTCATGATGTTCTCCTTTTCATAT
>JBAYZR010000307.1:0-4575 GCA_041672425.1 Pedobacter sp.
CCTCAAGCGGATGCTGGCTTGGTCGTCGGTTGCTCAGATGGGCTATGTAGCGCTTGCACTGGTGGTTGCCCCGGCTGGTGGTTTACAGGCGGCGGTCTTCTATGTAGTGGCGTATGCAGTCGCCGGGCTAGCCGCCTTTGGCGCTGTGTCAGTCTTGTCTGACAACAGTGAAATGGACATGATCGAGGGGTATCAAGGAGTTGGCTACCGCAGCCCGCTGGCTGGCGCGGTCCTGGCAATGGCCATGTTTTCGTTGGCCGGGATTCCCCCCACAGCCGGTTTTATGGGCAAGTTTGCGGTCTTTAGCGCAGCATTGCGTGGAGGGGAAAGAACACTCGCGATAGTCGGCATCCTGACGGCGCTGGTAGCGGTCTTCTTCTATCTAAGGGTTGTGGTGACACTGTATATGAAGTCCCCGGTTGGAGAATCCGGTCATGCCCGGCCATTGGCACTCTCCGAAATCGCGGCGCTGATTATCCCGACCATGCTAATCTTGTTATCTGGTGTTTATCCTCAACCATTGCTTGAACTGTTGTCCCGTGTCATGAAGTAATATCCAAAGTCAGCGCCAATCAGGAGCAAACCCGGATGGTCAAGCGGGTGGGGGAGAAAGTCCAGAAGGCAGTTGAGCAATATTTTGCCGATAGCGGCTTGAGGGAACATCTGTCCGACTACAAGTGGGAGTTTAACCTGGTGGAGGACAAACAGGTAAATGCCTGGTGCATGCCGGGCGGCAAGGTGGTGGTTTACACCGGTATCCTGCCGATTGCCCGCACTGAGGCTGGCTTGGCAGTGGTGATGGGGCACGAGATTGCCCATGCCATTGCAGAACATGGCAACGAGCGTATGAGTCAGGGGCTGATTGCGCAACTGGGAGGGGTAGCCCTTTCTACGGCGCTGTCCACAAAAACCGCTGCGACGCAGCAACTCTGGATGACGGTCTATGGTGTGGGCGCCCAGTATGGGGCGATCCTGCCCTATGGACGTTTACAGGAGAGCGAAGCCGACCATCTGGGACTGATCTTCATGGCCATGGCTGGTTATGATCCGCACGAGGCAGTGCCGTTCTGGGAGCGGATGGCCGCGCAAAAGGGGGGCAAGGCGCCACCCGAGTTTCTCAGCACCCACCCGGCTGATGCCACCCGGATTGAGAACATCAAACGGCTGATCCCCAAAGCAATGGAACAGTATGAAAAATAATCAATATCCATCTTTTGTAAATTGTGTGGCTTTGACACCCTGTTGCTGCTCAAGGACTCGCTACCCGGCGGCTGGTCAGCCTTCCGGGGCGGGATTCGCACCCGCTAGATTACGCGACCTTGCCCGACGGCACTGGAAGCCTGCCCCCGCGTTTTTTCTTGGCTGAAGATTAGGGCTAATCAGGTAACAATTATGCCGGAAAAGATTTTCCCCCATCAGGAGTATCAGAAATCAGCATCAGCACAGAATGCATTGTTCTTCAGAACGACGAAGGCTCAGTATGTATTCGTGCCGAACACCGGTCACATTCACCGGATTGCATTCCTCACCGGGACAGTTGATGATGTTGAAAAAAAGCAGCAATCCATATGCAAAATGCTGGCTTGCCGAGGCACCGAATCTGTAAAAATCGGCTACAGCAGAGAAGAAATTACCGAAGCAATAAATCATCAGCTTGTCCATATGACCCTGGGGGTTACGCAGGAATGTAACCTTCGCTGTAGCTATTGCGTCTATTCCGGGAAATTTAAGGAGTTACGGACTCACACCCCGGAAAACATGTCAGAAGAAACAGCACTGAAAGCATGCGCTTACTTCCTGCAACATCTTTCTACAGAAAATAAAGAGGTATTTGTCACCTATTACGGCGGCGAACCGTTCCTGAATTTTCCTGTCATTGTCAAAACTCACGAATACCTCACCGGCGTCCTGAAAGAGAGAATTCAATTCTCCATCACCACCAACGGCACACTACTTGATAGACCCGTGAGAGAGTTTCTTGTCAGCAACAAAATTCATCTCACCGTCAGCCTTGACGGAGATCGCCAGATCCATAATCGGTACCGGCGTTTTCCAAACGGGTTGCCATCATTCGACCAAGTAATTGCTAACATTGAAAAGCTGCGTGCAGAAAACGAAGCATATTTCAACCTCTACGTAACATTTGCAGTTACTGTCAATGCCGAAAGTGATTACAGAATCATGGAACAGTTTTTCTCCAGTTATAAAAACAATATAAAGATTTCCGGGGTGATGTTTTATGGAAGCAACGGCATTGCGCCTGTCAGGGGAAATACAAAAAATATGCCCTATCTGGTCAATAAATTTACCGAAGGGTGCCTTACACATGCATTCGATAATCCTACGGAAAAACATCACTACAAGTTTGCGACCGACGTGATCGCAAAAGGCCTGCAAATGATACATAACAGATTGATTGCCGAAGAAGGTCTCTTTTTACCCAACTCATTGCAGCTTAACAAGCATTGCATTCCGGGAGCGACAAAACTTTTTGTGGCGCTCGATGGTACCTTCTATCCCTGCGAGAAGCTTGATTCATATGATCATTTATCTATCGGTAACCTTGACTCAGGTGTAAGCACAGCAAAGGTCTGTAGCGATCTTGAAGCTTATGCCGAACTCAGAAACAATTTCTGCAGGGATTGCTTCCTGGTTAACATCTGTACATCCTGCTTTCAAAGCGCAAGCAACGGTGCCCGCTGGGATACCGATAAAATGGTGATGTATTGCGATTGCGCACGTGAAGAGTTTACAAAAGCATTTACTATTTATGCGGAAATTCTTGAAAAGGATGATACCGCACTGGACTTTCTTGACAAACAGCGATATAGGGAGAGTTGACAATCAATAACAACAAAAAGGAGACCAACATGGAAGAGAAAAAAGAATATGCCGAACTCATAAAAACAAATTTCTTTGCTAAATCAGGAAAACAACAGACCAAAGGCATTGGCAACTGTGGCTCGAACTGCTCTGGCTGTGATTGCCCTGACGGTGAAGTCGGTGCAGCTGGCGTCTCTATTTCATTAGTCGCAGTAGGACATGCGGGTGGATATGCAGGTGATCTTTCCGTACAATATTGATGCCTTCGCAAAAGCTCAAAAAACGCCCGTTTTTGCCATTGTAACATATTGATATTATTTAAGGCACTCGGCAAAGAATAAATGTTCCATATAACGTTCAGATTTGGGTCGGAGTTTGCCGTGCCGATTGAGCAAAACCGCAGGCGTAGCAATGCTACGTTGAGGATTTTGCGAGTGAGGCGCGGCGAAATACGGCCCAAAGATGAAATGTAAGATAGAATGTTTATTATTTGCCGAGTGCCTAAGTGCAAAAACCAAAAATAGAGAATTTGCGAGTGAGGGTCTGGCGGGACATTCTATATTTCACCTGTCCTGCTTCTGGGGGAGATTTGAAGGATTCCCCCCTGATCCTATGCCTCCGGCTTTTTCGGGCGGTCGGCGTCCACCGGCCTTATGGTTGGAATCGTCTTATTTTTAGTTTGTTACGTCTCGGAAATTTTCAATAGCAACATAACAAGCAACGTTACCTTAGCCTCTTCCAGTTGGCTGATCAGCTTCGGCTATTCGTAATGCGTCCACATTCGGATAATCTTTATAGTCTTTATGTTGTCCAAAACCTCATAAACCAGTCGATGCTGGATATTGATTCTACGGGAATGTGCACCTGACAGATCGCCTACAAGTTTTTCGTATGGAGGGGGATTTTTGAAGGGATTTTCTTTGATAATTTCTAGTAGTCGTTCGGCTTGTGGCTTTAACCCGGAGTGCGCGATCTTTTTTGCATCTTTTTGCGCTTGCTTGGTAAAAACAAGTTGCCAGCTTACCATGCAAGTTCCTCACTACACTCGGATACAGGGGTTTTAAGACCTTTCTTGATGGATTCTCGCATGCCAGGAATTGATGTGAGATACAATGTTTCCTGAATAGCACGCCAATCGTCTTCTGATATGAGAACTGCTGAATGCCGTTTGCCAACAATCTGAATCGGTTCATGCGATAAAGCGACATCATCGACAAGGTTATAAAGGGCTTTTCTTGCTTCTGTTGCTGATAGCGTTGTCATTTTAGACCACCTCCATTTCGTACGTTAAATCGTACGCTGATGGTTGTTTTAAGTCAAATTATTTTTCGTCCAACGCTTTGTTGTTGATGGTTTTGACTTGAGAAACACGCAATCTCCTGATTGGACATCTTGAGGATTTAGCAAAATAACAAGCAGCGTTAGCCTTTTTCTCCCTGCAATAGAAAAATAGCAAGCAACCCCATAGCCTCTCCCAGGGAAAACAGGTCTACTCGACAGCAGCGTCTCCCTTGGGTTCCCCTTGTATCGCTCGTATCGTGGAAAATTCATATTTTTCCCCTCCAAAGCGGTAACTCACGCCAGTTGTCAGGGAATCCCATAGTGCATGATTTAACACTTGGATGATGTAGGAAAAGATCTCCGAGACGTTTTTTCCAATGGTGACCGGGATTAAGAATATCCATCAGGTAGGCAAGCATAGCGAGGGTGTTGTAGAGCATTTTTCCGTCGTTGCGATTAAGGTTGGCCAAT
>JBAYZR010000308.1:0-4531 GCA_041672425.1 Pedobacter sp.
TAAAAGTACCCACTAAAAATTAAATTCTAAAATAGCTCTAACCTACCAATTATATTACAACTATTCAGGAATATTGCGCCTTGTCTAAAAGGGAACATCCGGTATAAAGTGCCGAGCCGGTTTCCTGCCGGATCAGGAAACGTGATCTTGGGCGATTTTGATTGCCGTTGTTGACCCTTTGGGATTGCCGGCAGCGAAACAGAGCAGATACAGAGGGCAGTTTTTGGAATTGTAGAGAGGGAGAGGATTATCCGCTACACCGGCAAAGATGGTTTTCAGGCGTTTCACAAAAAAATCGGCAATCTGCTTGTGGTCACCGGTCTTAACAGTTCTTTCGTCTTCGAAAAGCAAACCCTGCGTTTTTTCCGTTTTGTAAAACGCATCATACCAATCAGTACAGCCAAAGAGAGCATCCAGTTTGCTTCGCCACTCCGGGGGGATATCGCCGTTTTTGGTCAGTCAGGAGCAGCACCAGGAGCCGGTAAGCGTCCTCAGGGTACGCGAACTAGGCAATCAGATTGCCAATGAAGCAGCAGAAGAGCTGGAGAGACAACGAAGTCGAAAGAAACACAATTCACGCAAAATTAAACGACCAAAACCGAAACGGAGATATGCAAAAAGCTAACCGGACATCACTGAAATATCCTTGAATATCGGCCTGTTATAAAATTTATTAGTCAAAAGTGCACACTAAAACATACTCTTATAGACCATATTTGCTATTTTAACATTTTTGGAGTCAGCCGTAACGCCATGATTCTGGAAATTTTTTTCATCAATAGTGTAAGTGGAAAACAAAATCCAAAGAAAAACAGGCAGGCATACAGGTAAATAGGAAGCATTAATTGCGTATTACCAATCGCATTGATAACGGTATTACAGCGGCTGAGCAACTCGCCTACCCCGATGATGGAGGCTGTACTGGATGCCATGACAATGATAAGTGCATAGCTTGTCCAGCTTGGGATGAACAGGAAGGCGGCGTTGGTATTTCCTTTTTTCCATTCTTCCATGGCAATTGTCAGGTTGTCGCTGGTGAAACCGACCACGGCAATAGCCAAAGCCAGAGCGGCCTTCACCCATACTGGGAAGACTAGAATGATGCTGGTGGACGGAATCAGGATTTCCACAGGCAGCATGAAAGCCAGATAAAATTGGAACACAATGGTCGGTATGCTGCGTGAAAATTCTGTTGCCACCAGACTGAAGATAACAAGGCGGGGATGATTAGAAACGCGCAATATTGCCAGTACCCAACCCGCGCCTGTGCCTATCGCCATGGCAACCAATGATATAAGGATATTCATGCCAAAACCGGACAGTAAAAAAGGGGTCCAGGCACACAGATGTTTGATTATTTCGGATAAATTCATCGTGCTTTTATCTCCAAGACTTCTGGTAGCGGGTTGTCAGGTCTCTGACTTTTCCAGCTCTCACGTACCCTTTTTTCCAAATTCCTCAACAAGCGAACAACACAAAATATGATCAGCAGATAAGTTAGTAGCAGTGCATTCATCATCACGCCGACGTTGCCCCGTTCGCTGATGATTGATGTAGTGACCGATAATAATTCCGGCACAGCGAAGGCCGAAGCCATCATGGTCGCCTTGGAAACATTTATCAACGCGGCGGTGACTGAGCCGCTGGATAGCCAGGCCAGCCTTCGCACATTAGCTAATTGCAGTTGGTACTCTTGATGCTGAATCCGGTAGGTTGCTGCAGCTTCCAGCAATGCCGTCATCACACCAGCACCGGTATAAATGCTGAGGCACCAGACCACCACCGCCAACACGGGAAGAGAAAAACCATATATGGAGCCGATGCCAAACAGCAACACATACATGGACGTCAAGGGCGGTGTCATTCTGGCGACCGCGCACCCCGCCCTGGCCAGCAACGGTAACAGTGGGATACGTGATTCCGCGCAAATGGCGCCTGCAATGCCCAGAACCAGACTACCGATGATACACATAGCGGTCAGCAACAAAGTTGTCGCCAAACCGCGCAAATATTGCGAGCGATCAACCTCATCGTAAATCAGGGTCAGGTTTATTCCAGTATGTTCATTCAGCCAGAGTCCGATTTGCGCGATGCCGCTGACATCGCTGGAAGTCAGAAAGATCTTGTTGCGGCATTCGGCATTCCAAACGCCATCGGCGCCTCGTTGGCAAAACGGTTTACCCTCGGAATCTTTCCTTTGCCAGATTTTACTGGTATCCGCCAGGAATTTGGAGGGGGTGATGTGCCAGGCTTTTTCTCTTTCAATAAGAAAGCCGCTGCGATGCCAGTCGGCCACGATGTCACCAAGAATTTTTTCGAATTCGCTCCCGCGTTCCCTGGCGGAAATGGCTATGGCCCAAGGGGTGACCAGGGCGGGGGGGAGCGGAGCCTTGTAACCCAGCCACTCCGGTTTGACCAGATCATTCATCACGGCTGTATTATCGAACAGATACCCGATGCAGCGGCCATTCTTAAGAGCCAGCTTGGCATCTCGGGAGTTGTTAAATACCAGCAAATCAAGCAGATAGCGCTTCTGCATGGTGCGGTTATAGTATGACCCCTGTGATGCGCATATTTTTTTTCCTCGAATGTCCGGCCAGTCCCTGGCGTTTTCCTGTGGAGGCATCAGCAGGGTCACACCCGACGCGTAATAATTCGGCTCAATCATCGTGACTATCTGGCGGCGTTCAGCCGTATCGCCTGTGGTGGCCAGCACCATGTCGATCACACCCTCCTGTAGCTTTTGCAGCCGGTTGCTGCCGGTGACACTGACCTTGCTCAGCCTTACCCCCAAACGCTTAGCAATATCGGCGGCAAGATCATGTTCAAAACCCTCAGGATTACCCGAGCTGTTCAGCATGCCGAACGGGGGATAGTCAGTTTTAACGCCGACAATCAAGGCGCCTCGCTGTTTGATCAGCGCCAACCTCTCGCTGGCAAAAAATGTATGTCCTGGCGGTCGCTGCTTGGCTTCCTGAGCACCGCACAAGCGAACCATACTGAACAATATGGCGCAGATCAGCAGGCTGAATCCAGCCGGTATTGTGGTTATTCGGGAAATTCGCATCAATTCTCTTTCTTGTTTATCCTGTCAGACACAACAGTAATGTGCTAAACCGGTTCGGCTACAACGCAGAGTCCATAACCGAACGAGGTCGGCAGCAGCGGCAGAAGTGCCGCATCGATTTTCCCCAGCAGATCGGATTGGGTGATAAGCCATTCCGGCAAAATACTCTCCGGGGACAATGCGTACAGCTTGAACCCCGCTTCCAGCAATTCTTTCTTCAGTCCGTATACCGTGTATAGATGGTAAAAAAATTGATGGTTTTCATTAGCTATGTTACGGGAAAAAGTGATATTTCCCGGTTCTTTCATGGCCTTGGTGGCAATGCCGCACAAACGTAAAAAATTAGCGTACAGTAGCTCCACGGGACGCCGCCGAAAGATATTCGGCACTGTCAAAACCAACCTGCCGTTGTCAGTGATCAAACGGCGCATTTGCATCAATGTGTTAAGCCTGTCGGCACGGTTACCGACATGGCTGAGCACTCCGAACAGCAACATGATCAAATCATACCGCCCCTGGTTTTCCAGCACCGAGGAACTACCGCAAAACAACCTGACACGGGCAGCCAACGGGCTGCTTTGTACATACGATGCAAACTCGTCGATTGCAGGTTGCGAGATATCGTAGCATGTCAACTGCGCCTGAGTCTGCTGTAACAACGGCAGAGCGTAACGGCCATTACCACAGCCATAATCGAGGATATTTTCGGCTTTTTCAGCACCATTCCTTAACAGAAATTCCAGCGTTGAGCGGTTTGGCTTGGGGTAGCGTCGGCTGTATTCGTGTGAAGCATAGTAATAGTCATACAGTTTGTTCATCGTGGCCGTGATTTCATTCGCGTCTTGCGAATCGATGCCCTTTGCAAGAGCAGCCTGATCGTTCACCTGCCCTGAATGTTCATTATCTTTCATACGTAGTTATTTCCCATCAACAAATTTATAACCCGTGCGTTTTCAACCACCCATGGTTCCTTCAGCATGTCAAGATGGGGGCCGTAGCCGTCATAAACAGTACAGTCGGCTGTTGTGTGATCTAACCACTCCTGTGAGAGCCCTTCAATGCTTTTTAGTTCCCCGGCGCGCAGCAGATGTATTGCCCCTTTGATAAGACCCTGTGTGGTCAGGGACTCCATGTAGGAAAGATAACCGCGAAGTTTGCCAAAGGCGATCTCCCGGATATGGGGACTCGCCATCAGTTCGGCCAGGTTGCCGTAAAGCGCCGGGTCCGGAGAGTAATCATCGGCCCACTTTTCCACATTTTCGATGACCGGAGCGTTCGACAGCCGCTTCCAGCTGTCCAGCAATATCAGCTTCGATACGATACGGCCACGACTTTCCAGCTCCTTTGCCATTTCAAACGCCAGATTGCCTCCGCTTGAGTAACCCATTAGCATCAAGGAACCGTTTGGTTGCAGCTGTTCGATCATTTCGCAGTAACGCTGCAAACGATCATCCGATTCAATAA
>JBAYZR010000309.1:0-4530 GCA_041672425.1 Pedobacter sp.
CGAGCGCCGTTCCAGGTCGGCCAGGCTGCGCAAATGGGCCTCGTGTTGCTCCAGGAGCGTAGCGGTTTGCACCCGGATGGCCGTAACCCGCTCACGGACAACAGACAATTGCTCGCGACGAGTATCTCCCTCCTTTTTGAGCCGGGCCACCTCCTGCTCCAGGCTTTGTGAGGCGTTACTGATCTCGTCCATGCGCACCAGCGCCTGCTGCAACTCAACCTCCAGTTCACCTTTTTCAGCGCTGAGAGAGCGCCCTTCCAGTTCCTGTACTTCCAGACGCTCCTCAATGCGACTGATCTCGTCGTCGGCCTGCTGACGATCCTTCCGCAGGCCGGTCAGCTTCAGTTCGATCTGGTGCAGCAACACCCCGGTGGTTTTCAGCCCTTCAGCCACCACCCGGGATTGGCGGCTCAACCCGTCCCGCTCATTTCCGCGCACGCTGACCTCCTGCTCCAACACGGCTACCCGGCTTTCCAACTCTTTGATTTCACGTTTCTTGTGAATTATGCCTTGCTGAACCTGCTCGTCGGAGCCACCGGTGACAACTCCACCCTGGCTGACCATGTCCCCCTCGCGGGTGATAAAGGTGAGGGCAGGATGTCGGCGGGCCAGCAAAACAGCCTGACCGAGATCCTCCACCAACATGCAATCAGCCAGGATGTGCCGGATCAGCCCCTCATGCTGCCCCGAAAAGTTCACCAGCCCGGCCAGAGGGGTTGCCCCACTCACAATAGCAACCGGTGGGGAGTTAACCTCCAACGGTAGTGCCAGGCCGACCCTCCCGCCTTTGCTGTTTTTGAGGAACTCCAGGGCCCGCAGGGCATCGGCGTCATCGATACAGAGCACACATTGAAGCCGCTCGGCCAGTGCGGCCTCAACAACAGCTTCCAGATCATCAGGGGTCTCAATGACATCCGCCAGCAGGCCGCTGAAACAGGAGCGCAAGCCGGAGGCTTTCATCAGGTTTTTCACACCCTGGCCATATCCGGCGAACTGCGCCTCCAACTCCCGCAGGGAATGCAGGCGCGACGACGCCCGGTTCAATTCGTCCCGGCAGGACTGCCAGCCCTTCTCCAGTTCTGGCAAGCAAGAGCGCAATTCATTATCGCGGGAGCGCAAATCTGCAACCTCAACCTGAAGCACTCCCTGCTCTTGCTCTGTTGCCGCCAGCTCCCCACCCAAGGTTGTGCAGCGTTGGCGCGCCAGAACCAGTCGCTCCTGTAGTTGCACTGCTTCACGGCTGTGACGTTCCAAGCGTTCTGACGTACCTGCCAGCCGTTTTTGGGCATTCTCATGGCGACTCTTGAACTGAGTCAACTCGGCCAATGCTGTAAAAAGCTCCTTGCGTCGCTCCTCCAGCATCCGGTTAAGTTCATTTTCGGCCTGCTCGTGGCCGGTCAACTCCCCCTCTGCACGCTGTAGATCATCGCCTGTGGCGGCTGCTTCGCTGGCAGAGGTGTCCCGGCGCAACTCCAGCAAGCCCCGTTGTTCGACACATTCAGCCAAACGCTTTTCCAGATCGCCAGCATCGAATGTGAGCCGCGTCAAGCGCCCCACCAACCCGGTCAACTCCTTGCGCTGAAACTCCAATCCGCTTTCGGCTGCGGCAAACTCACTTCTGACGCGGTAGATATCCTCCTGGGCAAAGCTCAAACATTTCTCCGCCTCCACAAGCTCCAAACGGAGTTCCTCTGCCTGAGACTCACCCAGAGCTGACGAGGCAAATACCTCCCGGATTCGATCATTGAGTATCGCCAGATCACGTGTCATATCAGCACGCTGCTCCTGCGCGAGGCGATACTCCCGTGCGGTGAAGAGTAGATCGATCTCCCGCAGTTCATCCCGATATTCGCGGAATTTTCCGGCCTTCCTGGCCTGGCGCTGCAAAGAAGACAACTGTCGGCGGATCTCGCCCAGCACGTCACCCAGCCTGGCCAGATTGAGCTTGGTGGCCTCTATCTTCTTCAGGGCCAGGTGCTTGCGCGACTTGAACTTGGTTACCCCGGCAGCCTCCTCGATCAGGAAGCGCCGTTCCTCCGGTCGCGAATGAAGGATCTGGCCGATCTTGCCCTGTTCAATGATCGAATAGGCGCGAGTCCCGACGCCGGTATCCATAAACAACTCGCTGATGTCCATCAAGCGGCAGGGGGTCTTGTTAAGCAGATAGTCGCTTTCACCGTCACGGTAAAGACGGCGTGTGAGTTGGATCTCGGAAAAGTCCAGGTATTTGGACGGCGCCCGGCCATCCTCGGTGGAGAAAATCAGCGAAACCTCAGCCAGCCCCAGCGACTTACGCGACTCACTCCCGGCGAAGATTATATCCTCCATGGCCTTGCCGCGCAGGTTCTTGGCGGACTGCTCCCCCATACACCAGCGGATGGCGTCCACGATATTGGATTTTCCGCAGCCATTGGGGCCGACTACACCGGTCACCCCCTGCTGAAAATCCAAAATGACGCGATCAGCAAACGATTTAAAACCGGATATTTCAAGTCTCTTGATTTTCATGGTGTGCTGGTATGTACTAACGTATCCAAACGAATCGGGGAGCAGAAGAATAAAACCTTCGTATCTGTTGGTGTCTATGGAACCTTTACACCAGATAAGGCCCGTACTGCGGCAAAGGATTACTTGCGTTGCATGGACATGGGAAAGAACCCACACATCAAGGCACAACCTAAGCGTGAAATCATAACCATTCAAGCGCTGTATAGTCAATACATATCAAGTAAACACAATTGGAAGCGAGACATTATCCAGACCAGCGGCATCAAGTGGACTTTTCATGACCTTCGCATTGTCGAAGATCAGGCGAGCCGCCTGATTACTATTACGCTTGACGTAATACTGCTTATTGGATAGGATTATTCCAGATGATAAAGACCTTCCGAGACAAGGATACCGAAACGCTCTTCGATGATAGGCTTGTCAGACGCTTCAAGTCATTCGAGCGACCGGCGCGGCGTAAGCTGTATTATCTCCATGTGGCCAAGTTGCTTCAAGACCTGCTGATACCACCAGGCAACCGCCTTGAAGGATTGAGCGGCAACCGTGAAGGTCAATACAGCATCCGTATCAATAATCAGTGGCGAATCTGTTTCAGGTGGATTGACGGCAACGCTTACGATGTTGAAATTGTGGATTATCACTGAAAGGAACCATAACAATGACCACCTGCCTTGACCCCATACACCCCGGCGAAATTCTGCTTGAAGATTTCTTGAAGCCGATGGGTATCAGTATAAACCGCCTTGCCCGTGAGATCGGAGTACCACCGGGACGGATCAGCGCCATTGTCAACGCTAAGCGGTCAATTACAGCAGATACCGCCTTGCGCCTGGGGACATATTTCGGAGTATCGCCGGAATTGTGGCTTAACCTGCAATCGGATTATGATTTGAGGATTGCCAGACGAACAACAGAGCTGCATATAACGCCGTTGAAGCTAGCAGCGTGACAATTGGAACACCAGAAATAAGAAAGGAGCTGTAAATAAATGACTTGGTTATATTGCGCTCAGATTCGGGTCAGATTTGGCTGAACTGATTGAGGCAAACCACAGACGTAGCAGAGCTACGTTGAGGATTTGGTGATTGAAGTTCGGTCAAAGATGGCCTGAATCTGAGATGCAAGATGGCCATGTTATTTTTTTACAGCTCCAAAGGCCACTCTCACGAGTGGCCTTTCTTATTAACTCAAGTTTCGGACAGGCCGGACAATACCACCATAGAGGCTGATTTTACCTTTCCGGGGAGGTGAAAACAGCCTCTATGAAAAAACGTCCCAAAGGGACGTAGAACGCTTATATGAAATTTGATACCTGGTAGTGTGGATGTTGGGGTTACCCCGGCTTGACATGACACCGGTTTCAGACTACAAAAACAGTGGCCGCCTGAAAATACCGATTCAGCGTTGATTGGAGATCAAGATGTCACCAAAGGTATCATTTGTCGGCGCTGGGCCGGGCGCAAGCGACCTCATCACTATCCGCGGGGCGCGTCTCCTGCATCATGCCAACGTTGTCATCTTCGCTGGCAGCCTGGTGGACCGGAAACTAGTCCAGCTGTACGCCACAACCGCCGATATACACGACTCGGCCGGTATGACCCTGACCGAAGTCCTCACCGTGATATCGGACAGCATCGCGGCTGGTAAAAACGTGGTTCGAGTACATACCGGCGATCCCTCGATCTATGGCGCCATCCAGGAGCAGATGGAAGCATTGGACCGTCTGGGTATCGATTATGAGGTAATACCAGGCGTAACCAGCGCCTTTGCCGCCGCTGCTGCACTGAAACAGGAACTGACCCTGCCTGAGGTGTCACAGACGGTAATCTTCACCCGCATTGAAGGCCGCACCCCGGTGCCTGAACAGGAACGACTCAGCCAAGTCGCCCGGATCGGCGCCACGATGGTGATCTACCTCTCGGTTGGCATGATTGAGAACGTGGTGGAACAGCTTCTTGATGGAGCATACAAGCCGGAAACAGCAGCAGCCATTGTTTGCCGAGCCTCATGGGATGATGAGCA
>JBAYZR010000310.1:0-4494 GCA_041672425.1 Pedobacter sp.
GCCAGCAATCTGGTAGTTCTTGGGCTCGCCGATAACCTGATGCAGAGTTAGCGAGACCGCATCTTTAAGGTAGTTTGCAGTAATGCTTTCGCTCATCTGCGGCACATACGGCGAACCCGACCAGTAGTCCTTCATGTCGTCGGCATCAAGGCCGTGTGCAAGCTTGATATGCCGGGTTGATGTAAAGAGGCGTGACTGCATCGGATCGCACGGCAGCCACCCCTGATCGGTGTAGAAGACTTCTATCCAGGCATGCAGCCCTTCACCCATCGCTTGCACTAAAGAGGAGCCTTTTTCATCCAGCGGGATCTTCCACTTGTCTTTGAGAGTCTGACCAACGACTATTCGTGCTGGTATGCCTGACGCCCTGAGCAGAGCAAGGGCCAGGTGAGAAAAGTTCTGGCAGTTGCCGGTACCGGTGGTGAGTCCGTACAGGGCATCGTGCTGTCTGGGGCTGTACTGGTAGGTGATGGCATCGGCAACATAGGATAGGATGGCGGTTATTGCCTGATGCTCGGTGGTTGCGTCGGCAGTGAGTTCACTTGCAAGCTCTTTCACCTGACGGGCTTCGCTCTGAACCAGTTTCGTCCCTTTCAGGAAGACTTTTTCAGGCTCAGGAATAGTGTGAATTGGGAACGGCGCACTGCTGATCCGTGGGGCCAGGCTGGCGGTGATGGTCGTTGTATAGTAAATGGTTGTATGAGCGTCCCGCTTCAGGTTTTGCCATGAGAGCTTGCGGTAGCGGTTTCCAAAAGTATCTGTCACCTCTTTGATCTCTGTTGGCGGAGGGGTCGAGGTAACTTGAAAATCATCCAGTCGCTGGAGATTGCCACCTGAATCATAAGCGGACGGTATCGCTATCTGGTAGGAAAATTTATCAAGAGGATTGTCCACAGCAAAGGTGACGTTCTTCCTGATCTCAACCTTGCCAGACAGTTCGCCTTCGACAACCAAAGTTTTGCCCCACGCGTCGGCTGATAGGACGAACATTGCTGCCAGACAGGTCGCTTCTGCCGTTATTCTCATGTACCGTCTCATCTAAAGTTACTCTTTGAAAAATCGCGCCCTAAGGGCGCCGGAAAAAACAAATATACCGTTTTACATCCCGTCTTCAGGCCGCCTTTGCCGCCCCTTCAATCGCAAAATCCTCGACGTAGCACTGCTACGCCTGCGGTTTTGCTCAATCAGGAACGACAAATTCGACCTAAATCCGTGCGTAAAACTTGGTATATCAGTTTATTCCGACTCCCTAAGAGCGTAGGTTGCTAATACCCTAATATCTCAGGAATGCCTTGTCCTTTCACAGGTGCTCTCTCAACAAGTTGCCAGGGTTTTATATCTTTCCGATATCTCGGATCGCATTTGATTAAACACCATGATTTATCACTTTGAATCTGGTTGGAAACAGATAATTCCACCGGTAGCTTTTGTTGATCACAGACTGTCTCGCCAGTCATTGGGTCTTGGACTTCTTTAAATACATACGCATAGAGTGTAGTCCCCGCTGTAATCTTCTGATTTTCACCAATATTCACCAATGCAATCTTATCAGTGCCATCGCGGCGGGTTCCGGTCTGCATAACGGACCCCTTAATAGTGAAATACTTGGAAAACTCTGGCCTAATATCTCTTAGCCCTTTGGCCGCAGCCTTCTTGATAGCTCCAATCAGCATGTCATATTTTGGATAGGGCATTATCCCCATGATTTCTTTTCCTTTTACATTATTTGACAGGACGATCTCTCCTGATTCTACATCAAGCATTCGCACGTTAACCTCAGTCTCTACATGCCACCCTTCATTTAATTCGATAACTGGACCCAGTATTATCGGTATTATATCTTTTATCCTTTGATGTGATACGTATGATAAATTAACATTGTTGATTGAACCGGTTATCATGTACTTGACCCCGGCAAGCTTCCCAAGTTTTCCAAGTTGCTTTTCATCGAAAAGACCGGAATGCTGTAATTTTTGCTCTTTGATAATTTTTTCCATGTCCGATCTTGCGTAAAGTTTAAATCCTCCCAGGTTGGTCAATTCGTCGATTATCCCATCTCCAACGCTTTCCGACAGTTTTGCATTGACATTTCTTGCAATTACCGATGACTCCGCTTTGAACTTTTTCTGCTCGCTTGCACCCCAAACGACTGCTCCACCTGCTGACTGTTTCGAACTGGTTCTGGATACTTGGGCCTCAACCATTTTTGCGTAATCAAATGTTGTATTATTTGAAATCTCTGCGATTGCAACCCTTGGAATAGCATTCTCATACTTTAGCTTGCAAACCTTTGGTATCTCGACTTTTTCCAACGGATCTAGAACATATTCAACAAGGTCGATTTTCGGGGTCATAGCGCATGCAGGTAGCAAAACGAAGGCAAGCATGACTACGGCGAGTTTCATTCTATTCATATGATCCTCCAGTAATAAAAATATTGGCTGAAAGACAGCCCTATCTTGAATATCTAACAGTAATGGAATTCGATGTAAAACTTTCCAGCTTGAAATTGCCTTTCTGTTTGATGCTGTTTGCCAGATAAATTGGGTTTTCCGGATAGCTGATGGTAAATACCCCGAGGCCCCTCTCTTCTACATTGGAAACCCATGCAATGTTCTGGAAAACCTCCTTCACAGCGAAATTGTCGCTCACCTCGGTAACCCCGTTGACCTTGACTTCAATTTTCTTCGCTACTCCTTGAATATATTTTCCAACCTTATCCAGAATAACTGGAGAAAGCTTCTCAGAGAGATCCTTCAATCCCTCAGCAGTAGCGTCTTCAACATTATTTGCAAGACCTTTACCTTGCTCCGTACCGGCAGTCAGGATAATCATTTTACCGGAGGAGTCTTTGGTAATAAGTCGGTAAGTCAATCTGACCGTTACATTATTAAAAGGCATTGCGATTCCGTAGCCAATATCCTCACCCTTTCTGGTCGATATGGTGTAATCAATCTTTCCAATTAGAATGACATTGCTGAGGAACTTGTACATCAAGCTACGTAGTGACATGAAATTACCGCTTTTCATCGCCTTTTCAATTTCAGCTGAATCCATAGCATTGGTCGGAGCGACATCAACGACAGTGTAGCCCTGCTCGGTCAAATTGCCGATTATGGTTTCCGAAAGAATATTCGCTTCTTCGTGTTCATCTCTTGTTGTCAGATTATGTTTTTCGCTTTTGCCATTACGTGTGGTATTGATTTCCTGTGTTTCCCTAACCACCTTGGGCTTCTTAGCCGGTATAAACACAGCTATTGAATTGTTGAGAGCAAGGCCAGCAAGTGCATCCTGTGCTTTTGTAGGCTCTACGCAGGCATTGATCTTTACGTTCACAATATCTTGGCTGTTGTCCACTTGGAGAACTTTGTATTTTGAAACTATCCCATTAACTTTTTTGCTTATAGCCTCGTCTACCATCATTGTGTTCTGTACAATACTTTGAGCCTTCACCTCCACCCCAACAGCTTGCTCAACTGCTGACCATTTTGCTCGCGTAATTGCTTCAGCTTTGGCTGAGGGGATGTCGTTATTAACGATTGCAGCCTCACCATTGGCGTCAAGACATTTGATTGCGGCAATAGATTCTGAGATAGTGAGATATAAGAAAGAACCTAAAATCATTATGAAATATAATATTGATCGCATCGAATATACCCCTTGTTTATAGCAAACGATTCAATCTCATTCATAAGACCGAATTGTCCCGGCCTTGCTATATGCCACTTCGCGTCCAACCTTGACTTTACGCTCCCACGGGACAAATCCATTAGGATTCACCCAGCCAGTCCCCCAATTTGCTTCTGCCACTCTGAACTGTACCGGATAACCTTTTTCCCATTTTACATCGGTTATGATCATTGCATGGGGCAAGGTCGTGAAATATCCCATCCCCGGTCGTACTGCCTTCAAATCAGTAATCGTCCATTTTGCCTCTCCTCCTCCAATATAATCTGCCCATTCGTGGCATTGCCTCATGATACCCAGACACCCCAGAACTGCAACATTGGTAGATTGTAATATTGGGGTAGCGTTGTCAATAGGAAACTTGGAATAATGTTCTCCATTTTGCTGGCGTTGTATAACTGTCACGCATCAAATCCGTTGTAGTAATATGCGAGCCGAACCTTGGTGATGTTAAGTGCTCCTTCAGTACTCCACTTGCTTACGTTGACCCTCATGTTTACCGTCCGAAACAGACGTTCTACCCTGCTTGTCGTTTTGCCTTCCAACCGATTCTCTAAAGCAGTGAACATATCGCCGCGAGCATTTTCAAGATACGATACGCAATGTTTGAATTCTTTTTTCCGACAGTAATCTATAACGTAGTCAATAATCCTCAATCCGTGCACCATTTTCAGTTCCCTCCTGTTGATTGCTTTTTTATATGGACTTCCATTGTCTGATTATTTTGACAAGATCTTGTAATGGACTAAGCCGTTCTATTTCTACAAACTATCACCAAACTACAAGTAGCAGGTGGAAGTTCCGTCC
>JBAYZR010000311.1:0-4494 GCA_041672425.1 Pedobacter sp.
GCCTGCGCCGCCATGTTGCCGGTATTGGGATTAAAGGCAGCTCCTATGGTGAAACCGGTCCCGTGGCCAATGGGATTGGCAATGGCATTAACCCCGCGGTTCAGATCAGCCAGCAACTTGATCAGGGTAAAGGAGTGCAGATCAAAGACCGATTTGGCGTTGGCGTGGTCACCCATGGAGGCAGGATCACCGGTTACCGCCAGGATAGAACGAATTCCGAGCAGACTGGCCCCCATAAGATCGGATTGCATGCCGATCAGGTTGCGGTCGCGACCAGTGATATGGATGATTACCTCAATTCCTACCTCTTTCTGGATGATGCTTCCCAACGCTATGTTACCCATGCGGGGTCGCGCCAGGGGGTTTTCAGCCAGATTGATGGCATCGGCGCCGGCATCTTTCAATCTACGGCTCCCGGCAATGATGCGGCTGCAGTCCATCCCTTTGGGCGGATCAAGCTCCACGGTTATAACCTTGCGCCTTCCCCAGGCATCCATAAAGGAGCTCTTCTCATGCTGATCCTTCTCCAAGGTTTCCGCAACCCTGACGCCGGAGATCCTGGTCCGCTCAGCCGGACGTCGGCCAGCCAGGACACGGCCAATGGCCCTGATATGCTCAGGTGTTGTGCCGCAGCAACCCCCGATAAGGTTGACCCCGGCCTCGGCCATTTCCTGCGCCATACCGGCAAAGTAGCCGGGGGTAGCGCGGTAGATATAGCGGCCATCGCGAAATTCGGGGAAACCGCTGTTTGCATAAGCGCTGATTGGTTTGTCGCTCAGGGCGGCCAATCTGGCCACCACCTTGACAAGCTCCAGCGGTCCAGCCCCGCAGTTGGCGCCGATCATGTCGACTCCCACCTCATCCATGGCTGTAGAGAAGGCATCCACCGTAGTGCCGTCACCACTGCGCCCCCCCTCCATAAAAGCCATGGATGCGCTAACAGGCAAGCCGGTTTCACGGGCCGCCCGGACAGCAGCCATAAGCTGCCCCAGCGAGGAAAACGTCTCCAACATAAGCAGGTCCACGCCGCCTTCAGCCAAGGCATTGCACTGAACACGGAAAACATCCTCTATCTCGTCCGCAATCAGCTCCCGTTCCTCTCCTTTGACCCGCCCCAACGGCCCAACCGAGCCAGCCACCAGGATGTTACTGCCAGAGACAGCGACCTGACGCGCAATCAGCGCGCCTGCCATATTGATCTCGACCACCTTGTGCCCCAGCCCGATGGAGGCCAGTTTGGTAAAATTAGCGCCAAAGGTATTGGTCTCAATCACCTGCGCCCCAGCGGCAACGTACTCGCTGGCCAGTTCCCGCACCAAAGAGGGGCGTACCAGATTCAGGTGTTCAAAGTTGCTGTCGAGGCTGACCCCTTTGGTATAGAGCATGGTCCCCACGGCGCCGTCACCGGTCAAAATCTCACCTTTCAGCCTGTCCATGATATGCATATGAGCCTTTGTCCCTTTATGTTGCCCGAATCCGCAGGATGGGGTATAAAGATAACTTACTATTTTTTGTACTATAGGAGCTTTTTTGATGCACAGCCTTGTTCAATGGTTAGTGGACACTATCAGCGCAATGGGCTACCCCGGTATCTTCCTGTTGATGGCCATGGAAAGCTCCATCATCCCTGTACCGAGCGAACTGGTCATGCCGCCTGCCGGCTATCTGGCCTTCCAGGGCAAGATGAACCTGGCCATAGTCATCCTGTGCGGCGCCGCAGGGAGTCTGGCCGGAGCCTATGCCAATTATTACGCCTCCCATTATCTGGGCCGACCGCTAATTCTCAAGTATGGTAAATACGTGCTGATCCCGCCTGATAAATTTGAACGGGTTGAGCGTTTTTTCCTGAAGCACGGCGAGATATCTACCTTCATCGGTCGCCTGCTGCCGGTTGTCCGGCATCTCATTTCCATTCCGGCAGGACTTGCCGGCATGAACCATCTCAAATTCTCACTTTACACCCTGGTCGGCGCGGGCTTTTGGTGTAGCATCCTGACCGGTATCGGCTATGTCATAGGCGAGAACCAGCAGATGATCATGCAGTATGCCCACCAGGCGCTGATATGGGTAGTCCTGTTCAGCATTGCCCTGGTTGCTTCCTATATCTGGTGGCATCGACGGCGCAGTTGTATTAAAGCTTAAAGCTCCGTAGAAGGCAAAAGTATTTCTGAGTAGTGCTATTCTTTCGCAAAAAGATTGTCATCCCCGAATGCTTTTATCGGGGATCTATGATTTTAGCAAGTTAGAGGCTGGATTCCCGATCAGAACCGCTTCGGGAATGACAGTTAGTGGGATGCCCGAAGAATAGCACTACTCAGGAAAGTATTTTAGCAACTTCGTTAACGCACTTATCCTGCTAGTCAGGGCCAGGAGGAATAAATCATGCAAATGAAGCGCACAGGGCGCATCCAGTATATTGCCACCGATTTCCCCGGCCCGGTCTGTTCCGTACAGGGATTCACCACAAGGCACGAGGGAGTATCACGAATGCCTTACAATTCCCTTAATCTGGGAACCAACACCTTGGACCAATCCCACAATGTGGAAGGAAACCGCAGCCTGCTGGCTCGCGCCTTTGACATCAATCAGGATGCGTTGGTTACCGTCCGGCAGGCGCATGGCAGCGATATACTGGTGATTGATGAACCCAACGAGGATTATTCGCACTTTCTCAGCCTTGAAAGCGACGCTATTATCACCAACCAACCTGGTGTCATGATCGGAATCTGCGTGGCGGACTGCGCGCCAATCCTGCTGATGGACCCGGAGAAGCGGGTCATTGCCGCTGTACATGCCGGCTGGCAGGGAACCGCCGCCAAACTTGTCTCCAACACGGTTGCCGGACTGAAGACCATCTTCGGGTGCGATCCCGAGACGCTACAGGCTGCCATCGGCCCCTGTATCGGAAAATGCTGCTACGAGGTGGACACCCCGGTCAAACAAGCGTTTGCGCAGAGCGGAATTCAGTGGGACTCCTTTGCCGAGCAGACAAATGAAGGGAAATGGCGGTTAGACCTGGCCACTGCCAACCGGGAGCTGCTCAGATCGTCCGGCGTGCCGGACTCAGCGATACAGGTTTCGAATATGTGTGTTTGCTGCCATCGCGAATTATTTTTCTCCTATCGGCGGGATGATGGTGAGACCGGGCGGCAGATGGGTTTCATCATGTTAAAACCTTGAAGGCAATTTTGAATGTTGGATGTTGAATTCTGAATGATTTCAACCCAAAATTCAAAATTCAAAATTTACAATTCAAAACTTGGGTGGATAAATTATGCTCGCAAAGGTTCTAAGCAGCGCCCTGATCGGTATCGACGCCATACTCGTCGATGTAGAGGTTGACCTGGCCCCGGGTCTGCCGGCCTTCGCCACGGTGGGGCTGCCGGATGGCGCTGTCAAGGAGAGCAAGGACCGGGTCCGGGCAGCGCTCAAGAACTCGGGCTACGACTTTCCGGCCCGGCGCATCACCGCCAACCTGGCGCCGGCCGATATCAGGAAAGAGGGCGCGGCATATGACCTGCCGATCTCCATTGGTATCCTGGCTGCCACCGGCGTTGTCAAACCAACCCTCCTACAGCAGTACAGCCTGCTGGGAGAACTCTCGCTGGATGGCGGTCTCAAGGCGATCCGGGGAGCCCTTTCCATGGCTGTGGCAGCCAAACGGGCCGGCCTGAGGGGTATCGTACTGCCAGCCGAGAATGCCCCCGAGGCGGCGGTAGTTGAGGGGCTCGATATCATCGGCGCCACGAATCTCTCCCAAGTGGTGGAGTTCCTTTCCGGTCGCGAAGAGATTGATCCCTGTCGCATTGACCTGGAGGAGCTTTTTACCAGCGCTTGCGAGTACGGTGAGGACTTCAGCGAAGTCAAGGGGCAGGAACACGCCAAACGCGCCATGGAGGTTGCAGCCAGTGGCGGCCACAACATAATCATGATAGGTCCGCCCGGTTCGGGCAAAACCATGCTGGCCCGGCGCATCCCAACCATCCTGCCGCGCATGTCCTTTGAAGAGGCCATCGAGACCACCAAGATCTTCAGTGTCAGCGGCATGCTGGAGAAAGAGCGCGCCCTGCTGGCGGTCAGACCCTTCCGCTCCCCGCACCACACGATCTCGGATGTGGGACTGATCGGCGGTGGAACCACCCCCAAACCGGGCGAGGTCTCCCTGGCCCACAACGGTGTCCTCTTCCTGGATGAACTGCCCGAGTTCAAGAAAAACGTCCTTGAAGTACTGCGACAACCGTTGGAGGATGGGCGCGTGACCATCTCCCGCTCGCTACTCTCCCTGACCTATCCCTCACGGGTGATGTTGGTGGCGGCCATGAACCCCTGCCCCTGCGGTTATCTCTCCGACCCGATCCATGCCTGCGCCTGCGCCCCGATTGCCATTCACCGCTACCGTTCCCGCATTTCCGGCCCACTGCTGGACCGGATCGACATCCACATCGAGGTACCGGCTGTCAAGTACCGCGATCTGGCTGACCGTGGCGAAGCTGA
>JBAYZR010000312.1:0-4480 GCA_041672425.1 Pedobacter sp.
AGCGCTCCGCCTTCTGTTGGAGGATGTCCAGGACCCGCTCCACGCACTCGGCTATGATGACCTGCTTGTCATCAGTGGCCGAGGGAGCGGAAGCAGCGCCGCCCGACGCATGGTTGGATACCTCAACCGAAATTATGACTTCATCGACAATAACCGGCATGCTCTCAGGACCTGTCCACCGTGAAATATTGATAAAACAGCTGTAATGTTTCGATCGACACCGCATTGTTAGAGGCGTTCATATCGCTCACCGACCATTTGGTGGGATAGGCGTTGACCAGATGCCAGGTCAGCAGCGGCTGATGCTGTTCGTTCAATAGCTTGATGTCGATGTTCCTGGGTTGGATCTTGAAGTCTTCGATGCACTCCCTGACCCAGTTTATGATCTCCGAGTTCAGCAGAAGGCCGCGCTTCAGCACCAGTTCCGGATACTTGGCGCGGGTCGGGTATTTCTGGATAAACCGGTTTTCGCCCCCCTCGGCAACCTCTTCCGTTCCCATCTCCACCGATAGACCGCTTACTTCGGTGAAACGGACATCGTTGCTGTCGGGCGGCAGACCCAGAACCTCTACCTTGAAATGAAAACTGACAGGGGGATAGTAATTAGCCATCAGTCATTGTGCATTTCGAGGCCTTCGTGCGCAATTTCGATCGATTCGATCGCGACTTCATTGGCCGATGCCTTTAGTTGCGGGCCTTCTACCTTCACGGGAAACGCATTCTGAGCCTTCCAGACCATCACCGGCTGGTGCTCTTCATTGAGCAGGCTGATGATGAGGTCGCGTCGTTCCACCGTATTGAGCTTGACGGTGCTTAGCCACTTGGAAAATTCGTTATCGCTTTTCACAATGCCCCGCTTCAGCGTGATGTTGCTGAATTTGCGAAGTCCCGGCATTTTTATAGACGAATATTCCGGGAACGAACCATCTCGGTACTCTATGGCCTGATTTTCTTGAGTCAGCCCGGTAACCTCCGAAAAACCGATGCGCGTGCCGCCCCATTCGACAGTGAAGTGAAAAGATGGAAGAGGATATTGTTTCGCCATGGTGTCATCCTTTGTATGTGTATTCAGAATCGTTTTGAATCAAAATTGCATCATTGGAATCAGGACGTTTGCAGCTTGTGAGAGAATTTCAGGATAATGAATTCAGCTGGCCGCACTGCCGCCATTCCGATCTCCACATTCATCCTCCCCTCCAGAATATCCTGTGAGGTCATCGTGATGCCGAGTCCGCACTTGACAAAAAAGGCATCCTTCGGCGTAGCGCCGGCCAGCGCGCCTTCCCGCCATTTTTGCGTCAGATAGTTCTCGATCATCCCGCGCACCTTGACCCAGGTGTTTGCGTCATTGGGCTCGAACACAGCCCAGTAGGTTGATTTCTTGACCGACTCTTCCACCATGTTGAAAAAACGCCGCACCGGCACGTAGCGCCATTCATTGTCGTTGCCGGCCAGCGTGCGCGCCCCCCAGACCAGGGTTCCTTTTCCCATGAACGAGCGGATGGCGTTGATCGATTTTCCGGAGGTGGCATCCACGTTCATTCCATCCTGTTTGGTGTTGTCAAGCTTGATGACCGGTTCGATCACACCAGCCAGGCTGACGTTGGCAGGAGCCTTCCATACGCCGCGGTTGCTGTCGGTCGCGGCATAGACCCCGGCCACTGCGCCGCTGGGCGGCAGCGTGATGAAATGCTCTTTCAGCACGGTTTTGACGAAGTTGTACAAAGCGGTGTTTATTGTGCCGCTGGTCTTGAATGTAACGAGGTCGGCAGCCGGATTGGCGCCGTAGGTCACATCAACATTGGTTTCTCCGCTGTTTACCCAGTAATTCATCGTGCTCTTCACGAACGGATAATATGCTGCTGCATACTTGAGGTAGTTGTTGCCGAAGTAGCCCCGGTTGTTGGCAAGTGCGGTGGTATCCAGGTCGATATTGCCGTCACGGATATCGAAGATGCCGAAACGGTCTCGAAGGGTGTTGCATTGCAGCAGTACAGCCTGAACCAGTGTTGAATAGTCGGCAGTGGTAAGGTGAACCGCCTCCGGAATCACGATCAGTGTTGGTTCGTCTTCCAGATTAATCACATCCAATCCATCCTGCAGGCCGTACATGGTAGCCTTGTTGCTGGAAGAGTCGCCGGTCAGGTCGATGACAGCCGACGACTGATAGATGCCGACCGACACGATGTAGCACTGTCCGCCACCATTTTCAAAGAACATCTTGACGCTGAAATAGAGCAGGTATTTCACGTCCGGCTCATTGAAGGCGTTGACCGTAAAACCGCCCGCACCGTCATCAGAGACAGTTACGGCAATGGCGTCATCCTTGGGAATGCCGTAGTAGCGCTCGTAGTCCTTCAGTGAATAGATCTTGTTCGGTTTCAGGATCAGGTCGTTGTCGGCATTTTTACGGGCGATCTCGCTGTACCCGATAAAGGCCGGGATGGCCGTTTCTACTTCCGCCACCGAAGGTGGGAATACTGAAATCTCTTCCACATACACGTCTGGTGTCTTGTACGTTGGCATAATCTTCCTTCCTTTAGTAAGTTAGTTAACGCGCTTATCCTGCTAACAGAGTTTAAGGTTTTGAAATATGAATAATTATATCACCATTTACGTTGTCTGCTCCAATCTGGGGCAGGTGCTTGATGAGGATGTCGCCATTCTTGCTCAACTGAATATTTTTGCGGGCAATTTCCTGCCTTGCAACAAGCGCTTGCGATTTGAAGAGAACAACTTTGTCGTTGGCTTTTGCGAGCATCCCCGGTGAAATCTCGTCGGTGGTGAAGGCGTCGGACGTCACCCTGGTAAAGTTAATCATTGGTCGTCCGTCTTCTGCAAAGCCATTATCCGCAACCGACAGGTGATTGAATTCGGCAGCGTTATAGTTGCCTGCAACCACGTAATACTTGAGCGTTTCTTGCTTTGCATTGAAACTGATCGTGAACGACGGACGCGAAGCATAAAAATCGCTGTCGATCACTATTTCAACTACCCCGAAGACACCGGCCTGCAATAGTTCAATATCGGAATAATAGGTGGTCGTTTCAGTTTCAGCCGGATAGTCCTCCACCACGCTGTATGTCCCGGCGGCCTGTCCTGACAGATCGCAAGAAATTGTCGAACGGTTGTTAGCTGTGGTGATCGTCTCTGTCTGTAGCATCTGACCGGCTGAATCTTTAACCGTTACCGTAACCGGCCTGATTGTTTTGGTGACTGCATGGCTTATGAGTCGTCCAGTCATGACCACTTCCATAGCCGGATCGAGGCTCGCCACGGATCCTGTATTACGGAAGAGCGGGGTTGTAACGGAGAATTCGGTGACGTTGCTGAACAGCGGGTTCAGGAGTTTCATCCCGAACCGCAGCTTAGTTCCCGCAATAGGTACCAACGCTGCTCCCCCCTCATCCACCTCATAGAGCACGTTCAATTTTCCATCCAGCGCCTTGGCAATCAGTTTGGCGTTTCTGAGCAGACCGGTCATGGCTGCGGATACGATAAAACTGAAATCCCGGCAGCTATCGCTGTAATAGCCATGGGCGACATTGAGTGTAAATAATTTGCGGAAAGTTGTTGTCATAGGCTTTGAATGGTTGTCCTGATTGTAGAGAGTTGCGGCCGAACCGCAGTTTGAGCCGCATCCTGTAGTGTCACCATGCGCACTTTATAGACCACGGACGGCAGCTGTTTGCCACCGATGAAGGCCCAGATCTGATTCAGTTGTTCATAGTTGAGTGATAGCAGTTCCGCTGTCAGTTTACCGATTTCCGGGGTAAGCGCGGGATATTCATTGGAGGTGAATACCGGATGAGCCTGGAAATAGGTCAAGACATATGAAATATACTTGAGCGCCTGGTCGTAGTGCGTGAAGTTGCAGGCAAAAAGTACGTGCAGGTTCAACCTTAGCTCCGGCTCCAGAATGACATGCTGTCCGTTGACGTTTGTGTAGTCAGGAAGGTGGGATTTCAGGAGCCGCTCTTCTTCGATATTGATGATGGAGCAACAGATACTGTCGATAGCAAAGGCATATTTTCCTGCTTCGTCCACTACCTTGCTCAGGTTTGCCTTCACCGTATCCGAGCCGGTCCGGGACAGCAGATAGGTATTCAGTTCATCTTTTAAAAAACCCATGGCAATATCCAGCATTATGTTCCGTCGCTTTCTGATGAGAACCTACAGTAAAAACCGTAGGTAAAAACCATGATTATCTGAATCAAAACAAAAAAAGCCGAATTGTTATGGTGCGACCATTTTGGTGGCTACGCCTGACAATCCGGCCAACTTGGGGGGGGATAAAACAACAGCCAGGATGGAGTACAACCCAAGTCCCGTCGACTTTCCGGCCCTTGATCAGTCAAGGTTTAGTGATTTTAATTTAGACAATATCATGGAACAATGGTCTGTCAAGCAACTTAATAAAATTAAATAAATGGCAGTCAGTTGGTTCTTCCTGAGATACGCTAGAGATATCCATCTTTAG
>JBAYZR010000313.1:0-4446 GCA_041672425.1 Pedobacter sp.
CAACATTTGGAACCGCTGCATTTGATCAGATGATTGTAAAGAATACCCATGAACCGTTGATGTTCGAGTATTGGATTGAGGATATGATGTTCTGATCTGAAGCGCTGCTCCCAATGGGAGAGGGTGGCCGAAAGTTTCTGTTTGGCAAGCTCTGTTTTGCCCAACGTTGTTTAAATATTGCCGGGTACGAGAATAAAGAGTTCTTTTTGAGGAGATAAACATGAGCAGTGCACAATCAGTAACCGCTCTCAAACCGGGTAAGGCAAACAATAATTTTCCTAGAGCATCAAGAGGCAGCCTGTTTCGACTGGAATGCCTTGAACCTCGACTGTTATTGTCAGCTGATCCCCTGCTTGGAGGAACTCTTCAGGACCTGTTGCTCAAGAGTCTTCAGGATGCATCAATTCAAGATCAGAACGGTGTCGTCCAGGAAATACTTCAGGACAATTCGACCTACTGGCAAAAGGATGCTTCCATTGTTGCCAAGAGTGTAGTGGCCCCTGTCAGCCCCGATATTGATGTTTCCAATGTTTCTTCGCTCGAACCTCTGAATCCGGTCAACACAGTTGGCAATGCAGTCGGAGTTGATATTGACGTTGCTGCTGATCTGCAGCTCGCCTCTGCGCTCCAAAGTTCCGGGGGCGACTTGACAATCACGCCAACAGATCGTAACGGGACCATTGTTCTTGGTTCTGACGTCAATCAGTCAGGTCGAAGTGGCGAAGCGATGTTTATTTCTAATTCTGAAATTGCCCTTATGCAGGACGGTTTTTCCCGGATAGTCATCGGAGGGGTTGACGGCAGTTACTCTGTTCAGATTGGTGACAGCGCCAGGAGTACTAATGAAGCTGTCACATTCACCGACAACCTGGTGATTAATGCGCCTTCACCAGGCGGGGAAGTGTACATCTACAATACCCTGCAAACAACCGGCGACTCTTCCATTACGATTAACGGTTCCGGCCATACAACGCATCTGATTGGAGCCGCCGCGACTCCTCCCGCCCCTATTGTCAGCTCTGGCTCCAATGTAACCTTTGACGACTCGGTGAAAGTTTCCGGTACAGCGTTGGTTACCGCCGGAACATATATCCAGGTTGGCGCTTCTTCTGCTCATAGTTTAAATGGTGACAGCACTGATTCGAATAATCCTGATAAGTTGATTTTGCAGGCCGGCACAAATATTTCGGTAATGGGACGAGTAGGCGATGTCGACCCGCTTGAAGCTTTCTATATTGCAAAATCCGGGACAGACGCCATCTATGGTACGGATGATGACCTTGCAGGCGCTGTTAATGTGACCTTTGACAGCGAAGTGAAGGTTGACGGTGACTTCATAATCAATGCTACCGGTGTTGTCTCTTTCAAAAAATCAGTGGTTGTAACCAACGGGAATCTCAAAATTTCCGGGGCCACACAGATTATTTTTGAGGATTCCGTTAGTGTCGTTGGTGGCGGTTATATTTTTCTGGAAGGTAATGAAGTAGATTTCAAGACCGGCACTACATCCGTAATGGGAACAGGTAGTCTGACGATCCGGCCTTCAAATAAAGCAACCAATATTGAAATTGCCGACCCGGCATATCCGACCGATTGTTTGAATCTGACGCTCGCGGAAGTAAAGTCATTTGCATCAACCTTTAGCGGCGGTGTAACCATAGGTTGGCAGGATGCCGGTACAGGTCATACTACAGCCGGAACAACAGGAACTGTAAGAATCGGAGCTGACAACGGAGAAATTGGAACCCCGACGTTTACGAACAAAACCGCTGTTTTTGGCAGCAGTATCCAGATTAATGATTATAGCGTTTCCAACAACACATTGCTGTCGTACAAAGATCTTACTCTGGATGCTCTTGGCGCTATAGATATCGAAAATAAGATCAAAATCTTCGACGGAACAAACTACAGCGACCTTACCCTGTTCTCTTTAAATGGTAAAATCAGCCAGTTGGACAACAGTGTTGATGCCTTGATAAAAGAACCGGTTTACGCCAGAAATCTGATTGTAACAGCAGCTAATGGTATTAATCTTGGCTGGGTTGATGTGGATACAGTGAATATGCAAAATACCGGCGCCAGCGGTAATATATTTGTCAATGTTATTGCGGCGGGTGGGGATGTCACTGTAAGTAAAATGGCGCAAACATCCGGGGTTGGTAGTGGCAGCATTATTCTGACTACCGAAAACGGGAAAATTACTGTTGCTTCGACAGGATCAGGAGTCAGCGCCGCTGGAACCGGTAATATTCTCATTTCCAGCGGTGAAACGGTTGAAGGTACGGCGACAAATTCCGACATCACTGTAAGTAAAGACATTACCGGCGGCGGCAACATCAGTATTATCTCTAAAGACAACATCATCCAGACAGCAATTACTGGCGACATCAGCGCCACAAATATAGGCACAATAGACCTCAAAGCCGATGATGCCATCATCATGGGTGACGGCGCATTGACACAATCCAATAATGGTAATATCCGTTATGAAGCTACAGCAGGCAACATCACCATTGGTGAACTGAGTACCGGCGTGGCGGCAACAACCACAGGCAGCATCGGTATCTTTGCAACCAACGGCAGTATTCTTGACCTTGACACAGATACATCAACAGTCGATATAACCACCAGGAATCTTATTCTGAGCGCAAAGGGCGCCATAGGAGCAAGTGCAAACTTTCTTGAAGCAGCAGTCGTCAATCTGAGTACAAAATCAACAAGCAGTTCAACATTTATCGCAGAGAGCGACAGTGTTACAGTTACTGCTTTAACCCTTGCTGTCCAGCGAGTTCAGGGCGTTCCCAATCCCTTGTTTCCCGGTATCTCCGATGTAACCACCGGTACTGTTATTGCCACGCCTGACGATGTTCAGGAAAACCTTTGGAGCGGCGCTGATCTGGCCCTTGTAACCACTAACGGCTTTATTACCGTTAATGGCGGTTCAACCGCAACTACCGGTATTGTCACCGTTGGCAATATTCTGCTTTCTAGCGGAAAAACGTCCGCCAACGCCGACATCACCCTGAACGCCTCTGTTACAAGTAGTACAGGCAACATCAGCATCATATCCAAAGACAGCATCATCCAGGCGGCTGCCGGTGACATTGGTACAACGACCTCCGGCAAAACAATCGACCTTAAAGCCGACGTTGCCATAACCATGAGCGACGGCGCATTGACGCAGACGCTCAACGGCAACATCCGTTATGAAGCGACTGCTGGCGACATCACCCTTGGCGAGTTGAACGCAGGAACTGCCTGGGCAGCCGTCATCGCCACTGTTGGCAGCATTCTTGACCTGGCAACAGATAGCAGTGCGGTTGATGTTACAGCCAACAACCTGATTTTATTTGCCGGAACAGCAATCGGTGAGAGCACAAATCATCTTGAAACCAAGGTAGTCAGTATCAGCGCCAAATCAGTCAGCGGTTCTACCTTCATCACGGAAAGCGATAGCGTCACAGTCACCAACTTGAGCGTCACCGTTAATCGTTTCAATAGCGACGGAACGACAACGACAACTACCGCCTACACTCAGGAAGACCTTGTCAGTGCTGCGGACCTGGTGTTTGTCACCACCAACGGTTTCATCACCGTTGGTGGTGGCGCTACATCCCCAACCACCGGCATTAATGCTGTTGGTAATATCCTGCTTTCTGCTGGAGAAACCGTAGAAGGGACTGTTGCTGACATTACTCTTAATGCTTCTGTTATCAGTAGTGGCAACAACATAAGCTTGTACTCCAGGGATAGTATCATTCAGGTGGCGGCTGGTGACATCAGTGTCACCAGCGCCGACAAAACAATCGACCTTAAAGCCGATGACTCTATTGTCATGTTTGACGGCGCATTGACGCAGACGACTAACTGCACCATCCGCTATGAGGCAACTTCCGGTAACATAACATTGGGCGCGTTGAACGCTGGCAGCGGTTGTGTTTCAATTATCGCAACCGTTGGCAGCATCCTCGATCTTGACGTCAGTGATACAAGCCTTGTTGACATTATTGCCGATAATTTGATCCTGACCGCCGGAACAGCAATCGGCCAGAGCAGTGATCACCTTGAAACCACCGTTGCAAACCTGAGCACAAAATCAACAAGCGGTGGAACATTTGTTGCTGAAAGCGATGGTGTTACGGTCACAAACCTGAGCGTTATTGTTAATCGAGTCGATAGCTTCGGCACGTCAACAGCCACAGCTGCCGATTTACAGGAAGACCTTGCCAGCGGCGCAGATCTTGTCCTTATTACCACCACAGGCGGCATTACTGTAGGCGGTGGCGCTACAACGTCAGCCAACGGTATTAATGCTGCTGGCAACATCCTTGTTAATGCCATTGCCGGTTCCATCGACGTCCAGACCGGTGTAACAAGCAGTACGGGTAATATTTCAGCCATTGCCGACGCGACCCTGTTCCAGAGCGCGGATGTATCCGATATAAC
>JBAYZR010000314.1:0-4403 GCA_041672425.1 Pedobacter sp.
AACGCTGATTCGCTCAATTCGGACGTTTCCTGAGTTAATCAGCGTTTCCATGACCTCAGTGGGTAGGAGATCAGGGATATTTGCAAAAATATTGCCTCGTTGCATACCAACGCGTCCTCTTGCAAAACAGTTTACAAAAATAATTGTACATACGCCACCATGTTTATCTACAACCGTCGCTGGTAAAATATCTGCACTGTTTAAATTGTTTATTTCAAATATTTATGATATTTTTTGGCGCATTTAACTACGCTTGCCAGATGAGAAAATATGAGCAAAATCAACATACGGCTCAGTCCATTCAGTATTGTCATATGTTACGCATGCAGCGGCGGCATATGGCTAATATTCAGCTCCGCAAAGATCATCAGCAACCTGTTTCAAAAAAATCCCTCCATTCAATTACTCGAAGTCAACAACATTGTCTTCATTTTGCTCTCATCCTGGCTGCTGTTTATTTTAATTCACAAGAGTGAAGTAGGCGTTAAACAGCGGGAACAGGCTCTCAGCAGGCTTAATCGGTCACTCAAGGCATACAGTGAATGCCACCAGACACTCATCAGGGCTGACAACGAAATGCAGCTAATGCAAAATATCTGCCGAACGATTGTCGAGACAGGGGGCTACCGTGTGGCCTGGGTCGGCATGGCGGAAAAAGATGAAGCAAAGACTATCAGACCTGTAGCCCAATGGGGAGATAATCAAGGATATCTGAAAAATCTGAGCATGAGCTGGTCAAACACGGATTACGGAGGGGGACCGACCGGAACCGCCATCAAGACAGGCAAACCGGTGGTAGTGCAGTATATCGAGTATGACCCGAAATGGGAGATTTGGCGGGAAAATGCCCTCCGGCACGGTTTCTATTCATCCATTTCTCTGCCGCTTATCAGTGGCGGCAGGCCATTCGGGGCACTGGTTATCTTTTCCGGTGAAACGCACGCCTTTGACGATGATGAAGTAAAGCTTTTGTCCGAACTGGCCGATGATCTTTCCTACGGCATCACCAGCCTTCGTGTGGCCATTGAAAGCGAGAAGGTCGAGAAAGAGTATCGCCTGCTGGCATCGGTCATCGAACAAGCAAATGAGGGTATATTCCTTATCGACAGCAATGGGGTCATACAGTACGTGAACCCTGCTGTAACAACAATAAATGGCCGTTCTCCACTGGACATGATCGGGTACAACATCAATACGCTTGTATACCAGGAACCGGAAAGACAGTTTTATGAAGCCATTCTGAAGGCCAGTTTCCAGGGAGAACATTTCGTTGATCATTTTCAATACAAGCAGGATAACGGGGCCATACTTGAATTGGATGTAATCACCTGGTCAGTGTCGGATAGCGACGGAAACATCATCAGTCATGTAGCGCTGATTCGTGACGTATCCTACGAAATGCAGCTGGAAAGCCAATTGCGCAGGGCACAACGAATGGAGGCAATTGGTACACTGGCAGGCGGCATAGCCCATGATTTCAACAATACACTGGCATCCATCATTACCTGTACCGAGATGGCCCTGGAAGAGTCTCCCGAAGGCAGTACACTCCGTGAGTTACTGGATGTTGTCCTTAAATCCGGCCTGAGAGGTAGAAATCTGGTCAAGCAGATACTTACCTTCAGTCGGCAGGGTGAGCAGGAGCGACAAGAGGTACGGGTGGATCTTGTGGTGAGCGAATGCCTCAAGTTCCTGCGGGCGACTTTGATGCCCACGATCGAGATAATGCTTCATATCGATAAGAAGCTTGGATTGGCGTTCGCTGACCCGACTCAAATTCAGCAGATTGTAATGAACCTTTGTACTAATGCCGTCCACGCCATGCGTGGTCAAACATGCGGCGAGATGGTTATCTGGCTGGATAATGTCGATATTGACCGCTTTGCCGTTACCAATTTCGGTAACCTGTCGCCAGGCCCATACCTGTGCCTGACCGTCAGGGATAACGGTCACGGAATGGATGAGAAGACAATCGATCGCATCTTCGACCCGTTTTTCTCCACCAAGGGGCAGTCCGAGGGTACCGGTCTGGGACTGTCGGTAATCCACGGAATTGTAAGTAACCATGGCGGTGCGATTACGGTAGAGAGCAAACCGGATCAAGGATCACAATTCAAAGTCTATCTTCCCCGTTTGGATAAATGTACGAATGTCACGACTGACGCGCCATCAACCACCATATTATCAGGAACCGAGTGTATTCTCCTGGTGGATGATGAAGAAAATCTTGTTTTTGGAACAGGGCGTATGCTGAAGCAACTCGGTTATAATGTGATTTCACGAACTGATTCCATTGATGCGCTGCAATTATTCAGTTCCTCGCCCGAACAGTTTGATCTCATCATCACCGACCAGGCAATGCCTCATATGAATGGCACTGAACTGGCTAGGGAGTTGACACGTATTCGTCCCGACATCCCGGTTATTCTCTGTACCGGGTATGATACGATATCCAGCGGTGATACGGACGACATGGGAGAAACAGCCGAGTTCATCAGTGAACTGGCGCTGAAGCCACTCATACGGGGGGAAATCGCATCCATGATTCGCCGGGTACTTGATGACTCAGCTCAGTACGAGGGGCTACATGGCTAGAATTTTGATCATAGACGACGACCAACTGATGTGCCAGTCACTGTCCCTTGTGGCCAGACAAAAAGGCTACGAAGCAACAAGCGCCTATACTCTGAGCGATGGCCTGGAAAAAGTCACCGTCGAGCTGTTCGACGTAGTGTTTCTGGATGTCAACATGCCCGATGGCAATGGTCTCGACTTTCTGTCGAAACTGCCTAAACTCCTTTCGTCTCCTGAAATCATAATCATTACAGGTTATGGGGATCCGCATGGGGCCGAGTTGGCCATTAAATGCGGCGCCTGGGACTATATCGAAAAAGGCGCCTCGGTTAAGGAAATCACCCTCTCATTATTACGCGCACTTCAATACAGGGAACAGAAACAGATTGGAAATGCAACAAACGATATCACAGTTCTTAAGCGGGACGGGATTGTCGGCAACAGTACCCGGCTGAAAGAATGTCTAGATCTTGTTGCCCAGGCTGCGATGAGCGATTCCAGCGTACTCATTACCGGAGAGACAGGAACCGGCAAGGAGTTGTTTGCCAGGGCAGTTCACCAAAACAGCAACCGTAGTAAAAAGAGTTTCGTGGTGGTTGACTGCGCCTCGCTTCCGGAAAACCTTATCGAGGGCATGCTCTTCGGCCACGAGAAAGGGGCCTTCACCAGCGCAGATCAGGCACGGGAAGGGCTTATACTCCAGGCTAACGGAGGCACCCTTTTTCTGGACGAGATTGGAGAGATGCCCCTTTCGTTACAGAAGGTGTTCCTGCGTGTGTTGCAGGAACATCGTTTCCGGCCATTAGGGAGTAATCGTGAACTGGAAAGTGATTTCAGACTCGTGGCGGCTACCAACTGCAATCTGGATGAGATGGTGAAAAGCGAACGTTTCCGTTCAGATCTTCTATTCCGTATAAGCACCTTTGTGATCGAATTGCCGAACTTCAGAGATCGTCCCGAAGACATCCAGGCGCTGGCACGCTACCATACCGATAAAATCTGCGAACACTACGGCACTCCTCCCAAGGAATTTTCCCCCGAGTTTTTGAAAATGCTGGCTGCCTACAGTTGGCCGGGCAATGTCAGGGAACTGGTCAACACCCTTGAGCGAACCATAGCGGCAGCTCGCTTCGAGTCGATTCTCTTCCCCAAACATCTACCCATTCATCTGAGGATCGAGGTAACCAAGACTACCATGAAACGGGGGGGGGCTTGCCAACAGCCCATGGAACATTGCGGTTCTTTCAACCTCCCCCAACTTCACGAGTACCGCGACTCAATTTATTCGGGCGCCGAGAAGCAGTATCTCCATGATCTCATGGCCCTAACCGGCAATAGTGTCGCTGAAGCATGCCGGGTATCCGGTCTTTCACAATCGCGTCTATATGCTCTCCTCAAAAAACAGGGCATTCAACTGCAACACTGATATATTTCCACCACGTTTCCTGTATTGCAGTAATTTTCCTGCAATACAGGAAGAGCTATTTCAGCCCAGCTGAAATCAAAATAAGCATAACTAACCGCCGGACATAATATTTACCATAATTGCAGTACCGATAGCCATAAATAGACATTTCCAAAACTGATTCATAATATCTTCACTTAGGAATCTTCACAAGCCGATTTAACTTTTTGTTTTTAAGAGGTTATCATATATATTCCGCCTTTTTACATATATGCTGCTTTATTGGCACCCAAATTGCTTGTAGATGAAGCCGATCATAAACATCGATGTCCACAAATATAACCATTTGCAGTTTCAATAACAAACGGGGCGACCATGGAAGAGCAAGGCATATTGGTTGCAGATAAGGACACAGCATTCCTGA
>JBAYZR010000315.1:0-4382 GCA_041672425.1 Pedobacter sp.
TTGATGTGCATGGACCACGTCGGCCTTTTCCTGCCTGATGATATCCCGCAACCAAGTGATCATCTCCAAATCCAACCCTGGACGTCGCCCCTTGCAGTAAACCTGATATCCCTCCTGCAGTAGCTTTTCTCCAAGTTCACCAACAGCATCCAGACAACAGACAACCGGTCGCTGTTCTGCGAACACCGGATAACGCACCATGTCATAGACCAGTCGTTCTGCGCCGCCAACCACCATGGAAAGCACTACATGCAGAATTTTGGGAGTGCGTATGCTCTCGGTCGCCTGTAATGCAAATGTCACCGTTATTGTCCTCGCTGTTAATATCACATAGGCCGCTTGAAGGGATGGATCTAAATAGGCAAGCCGTTTATGCCTAAGTCCCGGTACCCACCGGAGTTTCCGGAAGTACCCTGGACGGGTTGCCAGCAATCAGTCGTCCGGGCGGCATGGCTCGGGTAATTACACTTCCGGCGGAAACGATACAACGCTCCCCCAAATCGGCCATGACTATGGCGCCTTCGCCGATCCAGCAATCCGAACCAATGGTAACACGATCATAGGTCAATTCTTCGGAAGGGTTACCCATATCATAGCGCCTAGAGTGCTGTCTGAGGCCACTGGGAATGCTTACCCGACTGGCCACAAGCACCCGATCACCTAGCGTTACCAGGCCGAGAATACAGAAGGAGCCGATGTTGACATATTTGCCGACGACGGATTCTCGTTTGGAAAAATAACTGCCAAAACCGATGAAGACGTCCGGGGAGATCGAGGTCAGCGTTCCCTTGTAATAGGCAAGTCGCAGATAACTTCCTGTCTTGCCCGGCAACAGTGCCAGAAAACAACCGCAAGCACTGAAGAAGTCGTCACTTCCGCACACACTCCCAATTTTTGAGAGCACAATCAGCGGAAGCGCCGGGATAAAGGCCAGCGCAAGCATGAACCTCTTTGTTATCCGCTTTAAGTCAGACATGAAAATAATCCTCGGTCTATTTATTTCCTCGGCATCAGTTCTACAACATTAGCCACTGTTTGCAAAAGTGCCATGGCAGCACGCTTGCCGCCTTCACGGTTCAGATGTTCGCCATCGTCGCTATACGAGGGATACAAAGCCTCAAACCTGGCGCCGTCTTTCTCCCCCTGAACTCTGGATCCCTCCGGTGTCGTTGATTCGACAACCGCCAGGTCAAAGACAGGTTCTTTGCCCGAATACTCTTTTCTGAGAAGATCGTTGTAGCGTGTTCGACTGATATTCGCAGCCTCGCCGGTAGACTTGCCGATGACCTTCTTCACAATCCCCTTAACCCCACCATCAATGGCTTTGACCGGGATGGTTACATGGACGAATATGACGTTTGGAAACTGTTTCCTTAGGTCGGTTATTGTCTTCTGATATTTGTGAAAAAGCGCTTCTACGTCCGTATCCGCTCCGACATCCACATAACAGAACTTGAAGAACGCCGCATCAATGGCATTGCCGGATCTGGAGATATGGTCCCTGAAGGATTCGATCTTTGAGTCCGGAGTCATGTTGGATCCGACCCTGAAGTGGGCAAAGATCGGTCCAATCATTTTTTCCGGTGCATCCGTTTCAACTATGTTCAGCTTATATGCTACATTTTCGACGGCAAGGGACTGTAGGGCATCCAGAATATTCTTACCCACCGACTGATGACCGAAAAATATCCGCAGGGAACGAACCTTTGCAAGTTGGGAATCGGTAAGGTCATGCTCCTGTTTAGTATTTTGTGGGGCCATGGGAGCCTCTCCTTTTTGGCAAGCGAAAAGTATCTGTGTTACGAGCAGTAATAAAACGGTTAGTAACCACGTTGAGCAAGGCCTGCGGGAAAAAAAATGTGGCGTACGCATTATCGTTCCACCAGTTGCTGTCTGGCATACTCGACCATTGCGCTGCTTTCACCGGCTTCGAATTTTTCAAGTCCCTTTTCACGGCTCATTACCCCTGATCGAACCATATTTGCGATCTCCCAGGCATAGGGGTGAAAGCCATAGCGATCATGGTGTACCTGATTGGCATAGGCATTCAACAGACAGTTGGTGGAGTTGGGATCGGTATCATCAGGTTTCTCCCACCCCAGCTCCCGGATGCGCTCCACCATTTTTTCCTCGTTGTATTCCAGAAAAGCCAGGGGATGAATATTCCATGGGAATCTATCAGAATTGGCAAACTGTTCATCGGTGACGAAATACTGGCTCAGGCGGTCTGTGGAGTTGACTACTTTTTGCAAGGGCTCGGTGATGGTCTTCTGGGTAGCCTTGGTGAAACCCGGATTGGTACGCATGACCGAAGCCTGAATGGGCGCCTGCCCCGGTGACCAGCCAAAACCGACAAATGGGATACCCTTTTCGAGAGCAGTGCGAAGCATGACCGCCTTTACCATGCCGATGCAACTTGTGCAGATGGTGCTGGCCCTTTCCATCGCCTTGGAAGAGTACAGCTCCTTCTCGGCTGCCGCCCTGAAGATCGTCCTGAGTGTTTGGGGATTGGGGCGAAGAATCAGATGGTCAACACCAAGGACATCGGTCACGTTGCGCATGTTTACAAAGGAGCGCTCGGAGATGAAGGTATTGTCAAAGGTGAGCGCCAGCGCCTTGAGCCCGTACCTGTTGACAAAGATATCAAGGGTATAGGTGCTGTCCTTCCCGCCGCTGTATGCCATGAGAACGTCGTATCCTGACTGATTGCGATGTTCCTTGACAAGGGCCATGAACTTGTCTTCGTACTTCTGTTTGGCTTCCTGATTCGCGGTTTCCGGCTTGTAGGAACGACAAAAATTGCAGACCCCTTGTTCATCAAAGGATATTCCAGGGAAACTGGCGGTTAAAATACAACGTTTGCAGATAGTCATTGGTTACCTTTCAGTGATAATAAACTCTCCTGATAAATTTCAGTTTTCCGTTGTCAATTATTCCCTCCCCTTTCAAGGGGGAGGTCAGGAGGGGGATGGGGTTGCCGTTCATGCACTGTCATCCAGATTATTTCTTTTACTGCTTCAATTTCCTGAATTACTTCGTTATTCCAGAATCTTAATACCTGAAAACCCGCAGAGTTCAGATAGAGTGTCCGCTGTTTATCATATTGCGCCTGCAAGTTGTGATGTCCACCATCCACTTCAATGACCAGTTTGATTTCCAGGCTGACAAAATCAAGGATATAGTCTCCAAATGGATGCTGGCGACGAAACTTCACACCTGATACTTGACGCCCCCGCAGAAACCGCCACAACATCTGCTCCGCATCAGTCATCATGACGCGCAAAGCACGCTGACGCCTGTTTGAAAGTATATTTTCGTTAGTCTGAGCAATCAAAATCGACCCCCATCCCCATCCTAACCTTCCCCTTGAAGGGGAAGGGACAAAACACCTGATGAACAACGGCATGCCCTCTTTTCAGTATCGATAAGTTCTATGTTGAGCCCCTGGCCCGCATAGACAAAGGCAATCTGTTCCATTTCAAAGGCCTCTCCGGGCTGGGGATGCACAAGCACACGCGCTCCCTCCTGCACGAGATGTCCCAACTCATTTTCGAGGTTTGCAACTTTAAAACAGAGGTGATGCAGCCCACCTCCCCTGAGCGAAAATGTCCATACAGGTGAACTGGAGTCGGTTGGTTCAAGCAGCTTTATTGGAAGCGATCCTTCTTTTTCCAGAAAGACAACCCGCACCTTCTGGAGAGAGTTCAGCACCGGTTCAGTAGACTGTGCATATCCGAACAGTCTGGACCAGTTGGCAATGCCCTCTTCAAGGCGCTTTACAACTATGCCGACATGGTCGATCAGCATCCCCCGCCTCCCTGAATATTCCGGCTTCCCGTCTTGAGTTGCACTTTATTTGTCTTGCCGCTTTCCGTCTTGGGGAGTTCATCATAAAACTTTATGGTGTGTGGCACCTTGTAGGTCGGCAAAATCTGGTGACAGTGGCGCAGCAAGTCCTTTTCCTGACAGATCGCAGCCTCTTTCAAAACAACGCACGCCTTTAGCGACTCCCCTAAAATACCATCCTCCACACCAATAACCGCTGCGTCAAAGACGGCATCATGTTCAAGCAGCACATCCTCGATTTCCTTTGGGGCTATGCGATGGGCGCCGCTTTTGATCATGTCTGATTTACGCCCAACAATATAGAGGTAACCCTCTTCATCTACGGTTACCAGGTCTCCGGTCCAGAGTTTTCCGTCGCGCAATACCTCGGATGTTGTTTCTGGCTGTCCCCAGTAACCGATCATCACGTTCTCGCCCTGGGCAACGAGTTCCCCGATCTCTCCCGGAAGCACAGTATCTCCTGTAGGGGTAAGAACTTCGAGGGTAACCCCCGGAATGGCCTTGCCGATGGAGCCAGATTTTCGATTCATGTCTGC
>JBAYZR010000316.1:0-4368 GCA_041672425.1 Pedobacter sp.
TGTATCATTGTGCAGATCCAACCCAAGATTGACCTGATACGAGACCTCTGGTTTGAGGTCAATATTGCCAAAATAGGTTCTACCGTCACCGATTCCTCCGTTCGCTCCTACTTCCGTCCAGAGATACCGCTCGACCAGATCAGGTGCGCGTACCTTACGAGCCAGTCCCAATTCAACTGTTGCCATATCAGTCGGTTTGAAGCGGGTAATTGCGGTTATATCGACATCATAATCCGTCTTGTCATGGGAGCGACTATTGAATGTAGCAGCATCAGCTGCAAATTTGGCTGCCATGCCTGCCGGTGTCAGATACCAACCAGTTGGACCGATGTTGGGAGTGTCCATGGAGACCACATCAAGACGTGTGCCTAAAAGCATGTTCCACTTTTTTCCGATAGTTTGTTCCACTTCTCCAAAGACACCGAATCGGTCACGTGTGCTTCCACGGAACAGATCGAGATGTTCACCGGCGCCTGCATAACCAGAGGGGCGCTGCTGATAGACATCCCAGTTACTGGCCAGATATTCCGTACCTACCCGAATAATGTTTTCGTTCATTGGTAGTTCAGTAGAAAGTCTTATACCTTTCTCATACCTGACTCCAGGTGCAAAAAAACGGTTCGGGTTGGCGCTGGCGGGAACCGGTCGCAGAGAATAGTTGTCTACTTGTTCCTCATTACGGTGCCAGTAGAGGTTTAGATCAACAGTCCCAAACGAATATGCCCCCTTTAATCCCAGCGAAAACCGGTCAGCGTCTGCCTTGATTACATCTACCGGCATTGATGGCGCCCCGGTGTTTCTTGTCCCTTGGGTTGATACGTCAAAGGTTGCAACCGTATCGTACATTTTTCCAGCCAGCGTCAATTTATGGTTGCGGTGCAGGTAGCTTGAGTCTTTTACTGTTCCGCCTGGAAAGTCATAATCATTGCCCGTATTCCCTTCGCCACTGTAGGTCAGGCTGAGATTTTTATTAGCCACACCTGTCCGCAGGTTCATCATCAAACCATCATTCACACTTCTGTAGTCGATGCCGAATTCACCAAACAATTCCGGCGTCTGATCCGTCCCGAAATGAGGCGCTTTAGACTCCGCTATTATTGTTCCCGCGATGCTGTCACCACCCTTGCTAACCGGTGTCACTCCGGTAATTGCATCCAGAGAACCAAGCTCCGCTGAGGTTATAAATGATAGCGGAGGCGAAAAATTATTTGGATGTGTCCGATCAATAGTCATCCCATCTATGAGGATTTTTACGCGACTATTGCTTAATCCACGCATTTGAACCAGTGGTGTGGATGGACCATTACTCATGATAGCAACACCTGGCAACTTGGCTGCCTGAGATGCTGCATCGGGCGCGGAAGGTTTTTGAATCTTGTCCAAATTTACTGAATATCCACTGTTGACATCATTTGACAAAAATTCTTGCTTGGACTTGACTATTGCCGCTGGCAGCGAAAAAGGTTCAGTAGTCTCCTCCGCAGATACTATTGAAGGTACACAGATCAGCAAAATTAGAGCTGAGGTTTGCAGGCGCCAGTTGTTGAAAATTTTCATCCGCATATGTATTTTCCTCCTCAATTTTCGGTGTAAGGCACTCGGCAAAGAATAAATGTTCCATATAACGTTCAGATTTGGGTCGGAGTTTGCCGTGCCGATTGAGCAAAACCGCAGGCGTAGCAATGCTACGTTGAGGATTTTGCGATTGAGGCGCGACGAAATACGGCCCAAAGATGAAATGTAAGATGGAATGTTTATTCTTTGCCAAGTGCCTAATATCATGGAAGCGTACATGCACCATCCAGGCACGCAAGATTAAGCCCTTGTTTCTCAATGCCGTGCAAGGCTGTAGCAGTTGTTACTCCGGCATTAACTGCCGATGCAATATCTATTGCCTGGACAATCGCTTCCTGAGGAATTCCGCTCTCAAGAGCACGACGAATACGCAGACCGCTACAGACCGCACATGCACGAGTCGTTGTAACAGCAAGCCCGATGAATTGTTTTTCTCGATCAGTCAGATGAACAACCTCATGTGTTGCTTCAAGCATCTTCTTTGCTGCAAAATTCTCGAACTTCATGATGATTCCTCCGCATGTGTGTAGTAATTTATTTAAATCCGTCGACTAGAACATTCCCTTTAAATTGGCAAAGATAGCTCTTCCTTCGGTTGGCAAGCCATGAATCAGTTCATTGTTCTTGTCAGTCAGATTGCGAACTCCAAGTTCGACAGACATGTATTTCGAGATGGTCCCTATGGCCTTGGCATTGATAGTGACAAAGTCGGAAACCTTATAAAGTGTTGAGTCATACCGACTTGAGCTCCAGTCAAGAGAGGCAAAAGTGGTTCATCATTCTTATTCAGAACAACCAGAACCCCGGCGCCTATCGTGGAGTTGAACAGTTCATGCCATGAAAATAACGAGTAATATCCGTCACTGCCGGTGACCACGACAAATGTATGATTGGGTGTGTCATGCTCCTTCAGATTGACTTCAGCCAGATCAAGCAGGTCGCGCAGCAAAACGCCTTGATAACTGCGCACCTGCTCCTTGACTTTCCCACTGCCGCAGAGAATGGTCAGCCCTTCAATCCGCTTCTGGTCCATGGCCAGCAATTCCAAGGTGGAAAACGTAAGCGGTCGGAGTACCTCCCCGGTTATCAGAAGTTCCTTGGTAATGTATTGAGTACCGAAAACCTTTTCACTGGTCCTGGGTTTCATATCTCGCATCCTGTTTCCTCCACTGATTTTATTTGAGTACACACGTTGTCTCCCCTTCGCACGCCGACCTACTGATGTTTTGAATCAATAGTTGTTTGCGGAAGGTTATCCAGAAGCCACTTTCATCCCGGCATATATCGAATTCAGTAATCCCGGCAGCCCGCATATCGTCTGCATAACTTGCATCATCGCGGGTTTTATCAAATTTCGGCGCCCAATCAGGATTACGCAGGCTCATTGTTGTTACGATTTTGTCTCGTAGTTGTTTGGAGCCAAAACCACCGCCTATATATGCGTATCCGCCCGGTGCAAGGACACGCCGGATTTCCCGAAAAGCTTTTGGCAGGTCTTCCCAGAAAAAGAGCGAACTGCGGCTTGTGACCAGATGTATGGATGCATCCGGAAGCGGGATACTATGGACATCACCTGTTACAGCACGGACTCTCCCGTCAAGTTTGCGTGCTGCGATGTTTGCCGTAGCAATCTCACGCATTTCCTCTGACTCGTCTAACAGGCAGACATGCAATGCTGTTGATTCAGCTAATGCCAGCCCCAAATAACCGCCACCGCTTCCCATGTCGAGGCAGTTCCCAGTTGTCACGCCGGTCTTTGCTGCAATCTGACTGGCTAACAGCGGGTAGGCCGGGGCAAACACGTTTCGCGCTATTTCATCGAATTCGTAGGCATTAAAGGACACGGTTTCTACCTCCATTCTGTCAGTGCTACTATTGCACTGTATATTAGTCTATATAACTACTTGCGTACGTCTCCCTTGAATTGTTTAAATATCTGGGAATTCATTGTGACCTGAAGCTATCGTAAAGGTGATAGATTCATATTTTGTCCTGCCGATGAATCACACCCAAGGTGCCTTGATTGTAATGATTTCTGGCAAAACACTCCACACAGAGATCGGCTCCGGTGACCATATGCATGGACATGCTCTTATTACCCACGGCGATGCTTCTTCCCGCAAACTCGGCACCGATAGTTCCCGTCGGTATATCCTTGAAATGGCCCGAAAGGGGATATTTTTCCTCTTTGGCTCCTTCTGCGTAAAAAAGGTAGCCAGGTGGATGTTCGAATATCCGGTGTGTTCCGGTGGTGATGGCCAGATGCTGGGCATCACTGGGTTCGTAACAGAACCAGTCACGACTGTTTCCGCAGGGTGTAAATGAATACTGAAAATCGTCGCAGCCCACGCCATCCAGCATAATCAGGGCAATCCGTTGTCCTTGCTGTAGTCCTTGGTCGATCACCCCCCGGATTGAGGTGATCTCTACGGCCTCTCCCAGCATGCTAAAGAACGGGATATGGTCTGCGGCATCAGGGATCATAATCGGTTTTCGTGACGTGCACCCCAGCGCTTTGAAGGCATAGCCGTGCCGGGCAACCAGCAAATAGTCGGGGAGCCTTTGCCCATCCTGCGGGGAACCGCCAAACAGATTTAAAAAATCGCTTCTGGTCACGATCCGTTCAATATTCGGATCATCTGCCAGTCGATTCAGATCGGTTTCACTTGGTTTATGCAAACCGGCATAGCGGGCAGACCAGTGAGTGGAAACGCCAATCCCGTCCAGACTGCTTAAATCTATTACATCGACAAGCGTCGTCACTCCTCCCCGTCCGACGATCACCGGTGTGAA
>JBAYZR010000317.1:0-4303 GCA_041672425.1 Pedobacter sp.
ACTGTGTAGGCGCCGTTGGCAAGCCGCTGGAACTGGACGAAAATGCCGGCCGGGTTGGTGAATGTAGAATTAATCGGCACGCCGTTGCCGGCATCCGGCGTGGCTGTGAAAAACTTTTCGGCGCCGCTGCCGTCGGTCCAGCTCACCTTGGCGACTCCGTTTTCAACACCGTAGAACTTGAGGAAATGGTTGAAACTGTGGGTCCAACCAAAGCCCATGGGGCCGTCGACCGGCAGCCTGCTGTTGTAGGAGCGCTCGAAGATGATGGGGAGCCCGCCGCGCCCCTTGATGGAGATATCGCGTTCGGTGTGATACATGTTCCCGGTCAGCATGTTGACCGGGTCGCCGGCAGCGGTATTCGGGGGCCCAAGGGCGGCTGTGAATGAATTGACCGGCGCTTCGGTACTGGAAGCGCTGGTCACCACTGACTGGGGAATTTCAGACGGCGGAGGATAGGTCGTGATGACCGGTGTGGGATTGGTTAGCGGAATGCCGCCACCCAGGCCGCCGCTGATCAGGGCGCCGATATAACCCTTGGTCTGGTTTTCCGCCATGTAGATTGCGCCGTTCCATGCCTTGGGCTGGCCGGAAGCGGTGTAGGAGATGGTCTTCTTGGGAACCGTCACAGTGGCTCCGTCGGTGACATAGGCGGTGATCTGCGTCTTGTAGGGGGCCATGCTGGCATCCATCAGGGTGTCGTAGCTGGCGATGTTCGAGGAGTTAATGGTTATGACCGAAATGCCGTTCTCGCCGGCATACTGGATGCCGCGCACGGTTGATACCGCGTCGAGGCGGGCGTTTTCCTGCCAGACGTAGTGCTCGAAGGCGGAACTGGCATAGAGGCCCAGCTTGAAAACCGGCCAGGTCTCGCTACGTAAGGCGCTGGAAGTGGTGGCAGTAGTGTCGAGCTTCACCGTCCGGCTCAGCCCTCCTTTCACGTCAACCAGCAGGCCGCCGGGACTGACAGTGAAAGGAACGTCGAAGAGGTAGGAGACCTTCATGTTCGAAGAGGTGAGTCCGATGTCGTTGCCCCGCAGGGCGCTCATACCGCTAAGTTCACCAATGGTTTGGGAACTGTCGGACAAGTGGCGGAGATACTTGAGCAGGATCAGGTGCAGGTATTCGCCCGTGGTTGACTCATAGGCCGTTGCCTGGGCCGGGGTTGGCGGGACCGTCGTGGTGCGGGTCGTGGCAATCAGGTTGGCTGCGCGGGTGGCGAGGAGTTTATCAGAGGCCTGGAAAGCGTAGGCTTGCAGGGCGTGGTAGTTTCCGGCCGCTATGTTGGTGTATACGGTCTTGTTGAGACAGTGAAGGTCCGGGTCGAGCGGGTCGGCCGAACTCCCCGAGTCGTTCACGCACCAGGCAGCGCTTTTGGTCACCTCGTCCACATCGAGCTTCATGATGAGTGTGTGCGCGGCGCCGAGAATCAGGGAACCCGTGGCCGTTCCCTGGGCCGTTCCTTCGAGGTTGAGCACCGGTTTGACGTTGACCGTGCCGCCTGGAAGGGCCTGGAGATTGCCCCCCCACGAGTTCCACAAGGTCTGGCTGCCGGCATCGGTCGGGGTATAGGAGAGGGAGATCCGCTTGAGAACCGCGTCGGGATAGGCGATGTTCGTGGTCAGGAGCTGGGTTGCTCCGTTCTTGACCGTGACGCTGAGCCGGTGGCGGTGAGCGTCGGGAAGCACGGCTGTTTCCGGCGTGCCGGAATTGCTCCAGTTGTAGAACTGAAGGACCGTGTACGGCAGGGTGGCCGGCAGAATGTCAACCTTGAGGGGATTCTGGGCGCCGATATAACCCACATCCTGAATGGTGTTATTGTTGTAATTGGGGCCGACTGTTTTGATATAGGTTTCGACCTGGTCGGCGAACTTCTCGTGGGGCAGTTGGTCGGTGCGGGTGGCGAGATATCCGGTATAGTCAAAGGCCACGCTGGTGGCGATGCCCTGCTGATAGCTCTTGTCCTTGAAGCTTGCGTCGAGCGGAATCCAGCGGTGACCGATATTGTCGATGCGGGAGCCCCTGTAGTGGCCATAGGGAACGCACGCCTCCACCCAGACGTGGTCAAGCCCGATGCCGCGCATCTGGCCGCCGAGCGTCCGCGTTCCGGCCGGGATGTTACCGCTGCCGAGGATATAGGCCGCGGCCTGGTAGGTCTTGGCGCCTACCCAGCGGGGAGCACGGCCGTTTTGTCCTTGTGGAGTCAGGTCGTCGATGGCGATTTGTCCCTTAACGAAGCGGGCGGGAACGTTGGAGGCCCGCAGGAGCGCGATTACGAGCGATGCCTGGTCGCTGGCGTTGCCGGACCCGGCGACCAAAGTCCCTTGCGCCCCTTTGAGGGAGCCGTAGTAAGGTTCGAATTTGATGTTGTCGTAGACGTATTTGTAGATTTGTATTGGGGAGTAGCCGAGCTTTTGAGCCAGGTTCGTGATGTCGGTGGTGAGCTGAATTTCCTTGCCATCGTCGCCCCGGTCAGCATCGGTATAGTTGCAGCTGGTCGCCTCAGGCGGTGTTTCCGGAGGGGCCAGGAGAGTGTTGCCGAGGAAGGCGTAAATGTTGTTTCTGGAAACCAGGTTCTGGGAGATGTACTTGGGAACCTGGTCGCTTTCCGGCTGGGGTACAGAGGCGACCGGATCATCCTGCCTGAAGGTCGGGATCGGCAGGCTGTCGGGGGCCACCTCCCGTTCGATGACCTTGTCGTGGAGTTCGCTCAGAATTGCCTTGGCCTTTGCCAGTGCCTTTTTCTTTCCGGCCGGGTTGCTGCTTGCGCGCAGTTCCTCCAGTGCGGCTGCGATCCGGTCGAAGCGTTCTTCCACTTTGGCCTTGAGAGCATCCCACGCCTGGATCTTGTCGGGCAGGTTGAGATCGAGGAGCTGCTGCCGGATCTCACTGAAGCGGTCGCGCGCTTCTTTGCGTACCGAGGCCAGTTCGTTGATCTTGGCGGCGATGAGCGCCCGCCGCTCGGCCCGCAACGCAAAAGGAGAGACTGTTCCCTGGAGAGGGGCCTCTTCCGCTTCCGTTTGTCCGAGAAGTGCGGTGGTCTCGTCCAGATGCCGGCGCAGGCGCTCGGCAGTCGGGTCGTGCGGAGTAGCTGATTTTTCCAGAAGCTTTTGCACCACGTCGTCGGGCAGCGGCGCCGGATCGCGGGGGGCGGCAAGAGCGGAGAATATGGTCAGGCAGGTGAAGGCCATCCCGGCAAGGATGGAGACTATTCCTCTTTTCACGTAAGAAACATGCAGCGACATATTATCTCCCCTCCTGGATGGCTGGTCGCATCCCGGTCGATTGAATCATCAAAAATATCAGTTCCCGGTACTGTTTCGTCTGCGTGTCACGAAAGAAACAACGCCGAGCAGACATGCAGCGACAATTACTCCGGCTGGCGAGAGGGCCGGGACAGCTGCCGGGGCATTGACAGCAATCTGCCCGGCGACAGTGGTGCTCGCCAGTGTGGTGTCGGACACGCCATAAGTGAAGCTGAACGTCCCTACGGCGGTCGGAGTGCCGCTGATTGTGCCGGTCACGCTATTGAGGCTCAAGCCGTCGGGCAGGCTCCCCGAGACGACGCTCCAGGTGTACGGGGCCGTGCCGCCGCTTACGGTAAGGGTCTGGCTGAAGGGCTGGGCGATCATTGCCGTGGCGATGAGGATGGGAGCGGTAACCCCGGCAATGCTCTGGCCGTTCCCCTTGATGAGGTTACGTCCGTCGGCCAGGGAGGGATTGGTGGCCAATAGCGCCTCAACTACGTCGGGAATGCCGTCCTTGTCGCTGTCAATTAGGGTCGTTGGGGTGAAAGACTTGAGCACCAGTGCCGTTTGCAAGGGGTCTTCCTGCCAGCTCCCGGCTGCGTCCTGATTATTGATGAGATAGTCGAGAGCCGCTCCCTTGGCCGGATCGGAGGAGTTGACGGCGCTCAGGGCCTGGTAGGCCAAGACTGTTTCCAGGGTCGAACTCTGGCCGTTGTCTCCGAAGCCGCCGTCGGCGTTCTTTTTGGTAAGAAACCAAGCTGCCCCGTTATTAATTCCAGTTTGCAGGTCATAGTTCACGCCGCACCCATTACTCCCCCAACTGGGGTTGGCAGTCTTGATGGCTTGTAACTCAATGACGGTGTAGGCGGTGGGGAGTATTGCTCCGGTCAGGGTTGTGGTCGGGGCGTTTGTGGGAGGTACGATGAAAGCCCAACTCCCGTCCGGGCGCTGGGCTGGAAGAATCTGGCAGTAGACTCCATTCAGGAGGTCGGTTGCCTGGTTCGAATAGGTGTATTGCCCGAGGCGGATCGCGGAGAGTGCGAGGGGGGTGTCGGGAA
>JBAYZR010000318.1:0-4292 GCA_041672425.1 Pedobacter sp.
GGCGGATTCCAGCCAGAAGTGTACTGACTGCGTCAGCGTCGCGAATGTCTACCGAGCGGTAGAGGGCCTGTCCCCCGGCAGCGGCGATCCGGTCAAGGGTGGCAGTGAGTTCCCGTCCGGCAAGTATGGCCTGGTAGCGTTGTTCGATCTCCCGTGGGTGGAGTTTGCCGCCGGCCTGTTCCAGCAGCGCCCGCTTGATCCGCGCGGCGTCGTTGAGCGGGGCCAGCCAGCTTGGTTCAGGAGTCGGCTCCGGGCTTCTGCCGAGCAGGACGAGCAGCGGATGGTACGCTTCGGTCAGGGCAATAGCAGTTGCCGCGGTTACACCCCGACCGCCGCCGGTTATCACGACCACCTCACCTTCCAGGATTGGGCGGGTTGTTGCGGCAGGCGCCGCAGGGAGCCCGGTAAGGGCCAGGGTGATACGTCCCTCCGGGGTCAATCCCACCTCGGACGGTCCGCTACGGAAGATTTCGTCAGCCACAGCCTGTGCCGCAGCAGCAGGATCGGAGAAGCCTCCCTGGTCGATGGCCTTGCAGATCACCTCGGGCCATTCCCGCGCCGCGGTTTTTGTCAGACCGGCCAGTCCGCCGGAAAGCGGGTCAAGCAGGGTTGTAGCGGCGCCACAGCCGAAACTTCCATCAAGACGTGAAACAGTAACAAAAAGGGCATTTCCTGAAACGGCTGTCTGGCGCAGGGCCGGGGCCGCATTTTTCAGGAGCAGGAAGGCGTTTTCAAGAAACAGGTCGTCGGTTCCGGCTGCCGGAGCAATGATGATAAGCCCGGAGATGTCCTTGGGAGGCGAGATCTCCGCAGCTTCGTCCGCGGCAACCGTCCGGACGGTAAGACCGCGGGTCAGGAGCATGGCGCACAACTCGGTAGTGAAGGTGGAGCCGTCGTCGGCTACCCAGAATTCACCGTTGTTGGCAACGGTCACGTCATCCCAGGCAGCAGACTCATCAAGAGGAACCGCTACAACGGCGCTGCGCGTGATTGCAGGAACGGTGACAACAGGCGGAGTTTCGCGTTCAGCTTGCGGGGCAGGCGCAGGCTGTGGCTGCTCCTTGGTCGGTGAGCCAGCCAGGAACTGGGCAATATCGCCCAAGGTACGCAAGGTTCCGAGCTGCTCTGGTCCGATAACCGGTGTTCCGGGCAGCCGTTCCTGTAGCGTGGAGAGGATCTCTACCCGCTTGATGGAGTCTATGCCGAGGTCGGAGTCCATTCCCATGTCGAGTTCAAGCATTTCAACGGGATAGCCGGTCTTCTCGCTGACCACGTTGAGAAGGGTCTCGGTCACGTTTCCGGCGCTTGATACATGGTTGGCGGCTGTCGGCGCTAGCGGAGCCGCGCTGCTGCCGGCACTGAGGTGGGTGGCAATATCGCCCAGGGTACGCAATGTTCCGAGGTGCTCCGGTCCGATAACCGGTGTGCCTGGCAGCCGTTCCTGTAGTGCGGAGAGGATCTCGACCCGCTTGATGGAGTCTATGCCGAGGTCAGAGTCCATGCCCATGTCGAGTTCAAGCATTTCAACGGGATAGCCGGTCTTCTCGCTGACCACGTTGAGCAGGGTCTCACTGATGTTGTTGCTAACGGCTGGCGCCTGGAGCGGCGCAACAATAATCTGTGTAACGGGAGCGGGCGTTGCTACAGGGGCGGTAGTGGAGAATGACAGCGTCCCGGCTGTTCCCTGGATCAGGCGCTGCTGGTGCTCCAGCAGGGTTTGAAATGTCCTTCCGGCAGTCTCCTGATCTTCGAGAAAGCGGCGGTGAAGTTGAGCTGTTTCTTCCTGCATCCTTTGCAATACCGACATGCTCTGTTGGGTAACCCGGAGGGCTTCACCCAGGGCATCCGGCGAAGCCGGAATGGTTTTGGCAACGGACAGGGAACCTGCTGCCACAGCGCTTGTGGCGGACGGGCCGGGGATAGCGGCCTGTTTTTGTGCAACCGGTGGCCGCCTCGGCTTTGGTTTTACATAATTGGCGCCGCAGATCGGCACGGTCATGGCTGCTTTTTTGCCGTTGGCGCTGGTAGCTGGCTGATAACCCTCATCCCAGGAAGCAAGACGGATGCCATGGCCGAGAACCGCAAGCTGCGCCAGGGTGCGGGCCAGGTCAGCGATGCCGGAGCGTTTTCCAGCGGAAGCGTCGATGGCGACAGAAACATGGTCACGGGTTCCGAGGATAGCCTTGACGAGGCCTGTGAGGCGAGCTCCCGGGCCGACTTCAAGGAAGGAGTGTACACCGGCGGCGTACATCGCCTCTATTTCCGCGACGAACTCCACTGGCCGGGCCAGTTGTCCGGCGAGCAGGGCCTTGGCAGCAGACGGTTCGGCCGGGTATTCCGTGGCAGTCGTGTTGGCGTACACCGGGATTCGCGCCGCGCTGAATTCGATTCCCTGAAGGGCTGCCAGGAACGGTACTGAGGCATCGGCAACAAGGCTGCTATGGAAGGCAGCCGCCACCGGCAGTTGTTTGCAGGGTAGCTTACGGGCGGCAAATATGGCAGCGGCCCGTTCGATCTCGCGGCTGGCGCCGGACAGAACCGCCTGGGCCGGGGCGTTGCGGTTGGCAATAACCAGATCGAGTTTTTCCTCGGCGATCACTTCCTCAATGATTTCCGGCGTGGCTGATACCGCCAGCATGCTCCCTTTGTCACTGTTTCCCTTGACCATCAGGTTGCCGCGCAGGCGCGAAAGAGTATGGAGCGCTGTTTCATCGAATCGTCCGGCAGCGCAGAGCGCAGTCAGTTCACCATAGCTGTGGCCTGCCACGGCATCGGGGGCGAGGCCAAACGATTCCACCAAAACCTTCAGGGCGCCGAGGCTGGTTGCGCCGATGGCGGGCTGAGCCGTTTCAGTTGCCCGTAATGCTGACTCCTGGCGCTCGCTGGTATCGGCATCGTATGCGGAGACCGGGTAGATCAGATCAGAGAGCTGTCTGTTGTCCGGGAAATCGAATCCTTCGTTTGCTGTAGCGAGGGTGTCGAGGAGGTGTGGGAAGTGGCAGGCGAGATCATTGAGCATGCCGGTATACTGGGAACCCTGGCCCGGGAAGAGTACGCCGAGTTTGCCCGGTCGAGCTCCGCAGGCAAAGAAGGCGCCATCCGGCGTATTCCACGAGCTGTCCGGACTTTTTGCGAGCATGGCCCGAACATTGTTGAGCAAGGCAGGTATGTTGCTTCGGCCCTGTTCAATGACCAATGCCAAACGGCAAGGCGCGGCCTCGCTGAAGGCCGCCCGGCTGGCTGCGGCCTCGCTCCTCAACTCATTCCATGTTCTCTCGATCAGCGCCCCGGCCAGGGCTGTTTCCAGTTCCCTGACATTGGCCCCGGAAAAGGCAAGAATCTGAACAGTTCCGTCCCATTCAATGGCTTTTCTGGCGGGTTGGTACTCTTCCAGGACAACATGGAAGTTGGAACCGCCAAAGCCGAAAGCGCTGACGCCGGCGCGGCGCGGTAAGGCGCCTCGCGCAAGCCAGGGACGTTTTTTGCTTGCCAGGTAAAACGGGGTCTGGCCACTGGTAATTTCCGCCAGGGGAGTCTCTACCTTGATAGTGGGGGGGAGTACCTTGTGGTGAAGCGCCAGTGCTGCCTTGATCAGTCCTGCCGCCCCTGCTGCGGCCTTGGTGTGTCCGATCTGTGATTTCACCGAGCCGAGGGAACACCAGGGAGCGCTCGCTTCGCCATAAACCTCACGCAGGGCGCTGACCTCCACGGCATCTCCCACCTTGGTGCCGGTGCCGTGGGCCTCAATCATGCCAATGCTTTCCGGGGTGACCCCGGCCCGGTCGTAGGCGTTAAGGAGCGCTTTTTTTTGCCCACCGGCATTGGGGGCGTAGATTGCATCCCCTTTGCCGTCGCTGGAGGAACCGATGCCGCGGATAACGGCATAAATGTTGTCGCCGTCCCGCTCTGCATCCGCCAGTCGTTTGATGACAACGATGCCGAGTCCTTCGCCGAGTATCGTGCCGTCCGCGGATGCATCGAACGGTTTCGCGTTTCCGCTGGTAGAAAGGGCAGGGGTTTTGCTGAAGCAGATGTACATGAAGATATCATTGAAGGTGTCGATACCCCCGGTGACCACCATGTCTGCTTTACCTGTGGCCAATTCCATGCTGGCCAGGTGGAGGGCGCTAAAGGAACTGGCACAGGCTGCATCAACAATGCAGTTGGTTCCGCCCAGATCGTACTGCTTGCTGATCCGTCCGGCTACAACGTTGCCGAGCAGGCCGGGAAAGGAGTTTTCCTGCCAGGGGACGTAGGAATCGGCTATCCGCTCGACCACATCTTCGGCGACT
>JBAYZR010000319.1:0-4280 GCA_041672425.1 Pedobacter sp.
CTCTGGCTCACCAACCTGCTCCTGCTCTACGAAGACCTTGGCGAGCAGGCCGAAGAACGGATCATGGAGGATGTACACCGGCTATCAGCAACCCTGCATGGCATGACAACACCGGTAGTCCTTGTGTCAAACGAGGTCGGCATGGGCATCGTCCCTGAACATCGCCTTGGCCGTATCTTCCGCGACATAGCCGGACAGACCAACCAGATCATGGCGGCTGTATCCGGCGAGGCTTGGCTGGTAGCCAGCGGGATACCGTTAAAACTGAAATAAACAAGGAGATTGACAATGAACATCATCACAACCACGCTGGCACGCATCAAACCGGTCAGCACAGAGCTACTGCAACAGGCCCAGGCTAAACTTGACAACAAGACCAAACCGCTCGGAGCGCTGGGGAGACTGGAAGAATTTGCCCGGCGTCTGGTCACCATCAGCGGAAACTTTGAACCGGATGTCTCTAAAAAGGTCATCTTTACCTTTGCCGGTGACCACGGTGTCACCTCGGAAGGGGTTTCAACCTGCCCGAAAGAGGTCACAACCCAGATGGTTTTCAACTTCCTGAGCGGCGGCGCCGGAATCAACGTGCTCGCGCGCCATGTAGGCGCCGAGGTGCGAGTGGTGGATGTGGGGGTTGACCACGATTTCGGCGATTTGCCGGGACTGATCCATCGCAAGGTTGCTCGCGGCACGCAAAACCTGGCCAATGGACCGGCCATGACCAGAGACGAAACAGTAGCCGCGCTACAGGTGGGGATCTATATGGCCGACCAATGCAGAACCGAAGGGATCGGCTTGGTTGGAACAGGAGAAATGGGCATCGGCAACACCACCCCCTCCTCAGCCATCATCGCGGCGATCTCCGGCATGCCGGTGCATGATTTGACCTCACGCGGCACCGGTATCACCGACGAGACGCTTGAAAAAAAGATCCGTATTATCGAGCAGAGCCTGATGTTGAATAAACCAAATCCACTGGACCCACTGGATATTCTGACCAAGGTCGGTGGCTTGGAGATTGCGGCCATTGCCGGACTGGTACTGGGGTGCGCCGCCAACTCGATCCCGGTGGTCATAGACGGCTTCATCTCCACTGCCGGCGCCTTGATAGCCTCGGAACTGCACCCCAACGTGCGGGACTACATCTTCGCCGCCCACCAGTCAGTGGAAATTGGCCACCGCTTCATGCTGGAACGGATCGGCGTCGAGCCAATATTAGATCTCAACCTGCGCCTGGGTGAAGGCACCGGCGCTGCCTTGGCCATGGGTCTGATCGAGGCCGGGGTCAAGATCCTTAAGGAGATGGCCACCTTTGATGAGGCCGGGGTGTCACAAGTTTAAGAAACATATTGGTTGTAGACAGACCGAGAAAAGCAATCCGCGCTTGACTATGTTAACGCTTAAATGTACCTTTATAAGTACAGATAAGGAGGTTGCCATGCCACACACATTGTCAATTATGGAAGCACGAAAACAGCTTACGTCCCTACCAGAAACTCTTTTCCACAACGGACAGCTTGATGTCCTGGAAATTACTCGCCGTGGCAAGCCGGTGTTGGCTGTGTTGCCGTGGGAATTGTACGAAGCGCTTTCGGAGACGCTGGAAGTTATGGGGAATAAAGAACTGATGGCTCAATTACGTCAGAGCATACAAGAGATGGATTCCAGCAAACTCATCTCCTGGCAAGATGCCAAACAGGAGCTTGGCCTGTGAAGTGGCAGATTCTGTTTACACCAACAGCATTTAAGCTTTTGTCTGACATTTCCGACCGACGCATCCGGGAGAAAATCGGAGCGGTAATTAGTCGACTGACTGAAGACCCGGAAAAGCAGGGCAAGGCACTGCTAGGTGAATTGGCAGGGTTTCGCAGTATAAGGGCTGTTGGACAACGTTACCGCATCATTTATCAGATCAAAGGTAACGATATTGTTGTAGTTATTGTTGCCGTTGGTATTCGGCGTGATGGAGCCAAAGATGATATCTACAACCTGGCGAAGAAGCTTTTCAGATTGAGATTATTAAGCGAGTGAAAATAGCTCCTGAATAAATGTTCCATTTGGGTGGATGGCCAGTTCACGCGCGCACGCGCGTGAACTGGCCAATAACATGTTAGACAGAAAATAAAGATGACAACGAGGACGTCATGACAGACGGAGTTAAATACGGATTTTTTGCCATCATGTCGGTTGCCACAATAGCATTCTGTATGTTGTGTTACCCACCGATAACTGAAAAATTTAAGAATGCAATTGCACTAACAGAGCAAAAGAACTACGAAAAAGCAAAAATATATGGTGACTTTCAGGAGGCGATAAGGAACATAATCACGTCCAACATTTTCGCAGCGCTATGGTATGTGCTTTATTTCTTCATAGCTACTCAGTACCTAATTTCAAGATTTGGTGCATTTGACTATGGAGACAATGATGAAACCTTTATTTATTTGATTTGGATCGGAATTCCATATGTCGCCTCTTACCTTCATTTCGTCTTAAAAGCAGGAAAACATCAACTCGCCATAAAGAAGTCAAATCTACAGAATCACGACAACGACTCCAAAGTATTCTGGTATACCTTTTTTACGCCAATGATCCTGTTCATAGTTGTAAATAAAATTTTTCATTTTTCGACGACGTATCCCAGTAAAAATATTTTCCTGCTGCTGAATTAAATAATGTCTAACCAGCCGGTTACACGCGGCCTTGAGGCCGGTGAACCGGGCACCCCGTTAGCCACCAAGACAAAGGCTCCGTTTTGGTGGACAACGGTATTTCTCGGAGCCAACAACAGGAGGAATTATGAAATCGAAGAGTTTTGCAACTGTTATCCTTGGAACAACTTTGATTCCTATGTTTATAGGTGGTTGCGCATCTCCCACACAATTAGCACAGTCTGCTTCTGCGGGCCGCGTAGGGTGTTCTCCATCGGAAGTAATAATTTCAAATTTTGAAGGTGGCTTCACACACGCAAGAAGTTGGACTGCGGTGTGTAATGGAAAATCATACATTTGCTCGGGTGTAAGTACAGGTCGCGGTGCTTATTCCGATGTAACTTGCACAAAAAAATAGCGCAAATGAATAAGAGGGTCGTGTCTCACTTCAGACAATAACTGGAGTTGGCGCACGACCCTTATACTTTCCACTGCAAAAATACGCACATTCTGCCGGAGATGTAAACTGGGGGGGAGGCGAAGGGGACGTTGTTAAGTTGTTAAGTTGTTGACTAAATAGCCATGCTCTGGAGAATATTCCAGGGACATAATGCATTTTATAGTGTCAGCTTGCAAGCTGACCCACTGACCTCTTTTAAGTCACAGGCGTAGTTAGTCGCGTTTCAATGTCCATATGTCCATGCAAAACACGGACGATCTCGATAGTATCAGAAAGCGTTTGACGGTAGAAAATCACATGACTGCCGACGTTCAATTTTCGGTAGCCAATACGAATTTCACTGCAATCCTTACCTTTTAGCGGATTGTCGGCCAACTGTTGAAATGAAACATCCAGCATTTTTAGATACAGATCGCGCTGTTCGCGCCCCCAACAGGATTGAGTGTATTGGCCAATCTCTTTCAAATCAGCCTTCGCCATGTTTGTGAGGGTAAAAGTGGGCATCAGTTGAAACTTTCACCGTCAAGTTCTGAGAGTAAGCTCTTCAGTGAATACTCAGCGACGCCGCTATCTTCACCCTCAATAAGAGCACGTCGCAGCAAAGATAGCTTAGTCTCCCTTTCTTCCAATAGTCGCAGACCGGCACGAATTGTTTCGCTTGCTGAACCAAAACGGCCTTGGACAACCTGCTGTGAAATGAACTTTTCATAGTGTGAACCGAGAGTAACGCTGGTATTTTTTTGCATGACATTACCTCCATCAATGTTGCAACGATCCAACATATAATATTTATTGGTATTGGTCAAGGGCCAGAATTATGCCCAAACCAGGGAGAGGCTAACGTTCCTTTCTATTTGACTGAAAAAATCCCTGGGGACACCCATTAAAAGGCTGCTGTCAATGTTCTCTACTCTACCGTAAGGGGTTGGGTCGGCTACTTCCATTTCAAGAACAGTAGCAAGGTGCTCACCCATTTAAAAGAGCACGTAGAAGAACGGCTACGAACACATCTTCGTAAACGCCATAAGGTCAAGGATAGAGGAGCTGGATATGCGAGGTTTGGCAGTCAAGTCCTTTATGGAAAATACGGATTGTACAAAGTGCCCACAACAGCAGGCTGGAAGAAAGCGCATGCCCTGTAGTGAAGAACATCGGAAAGCCGGAGCGGG
>JBAYZR010000320.1:0-4277 GCA_041672425.1 Pedobacter sp.
CGCACCTCCAAGCTAAGGGAGTTCGGATACGAATAGATGAAATTGGCTGGTACATGATAATCGTCTAAATTATGAAGCTATTATTGAGTCAAAGCGATTGAGCGGTCGGAAGATATCATGATGTTCTCCAAGGCGGAGTTTTGGAAGACGCATGCTCAGGATCAATTGACAGAACGATATAAAAAGGTGATTAATCGGTTGTTGGATGAAGGCACAGACTTGGAAAAGCATATAATATTGGATGCTTCGATGAAGAACAAAAACAAGTAAAAGCATCCAATATTAGATACCACCTTGGCATCTAATATTGGATGTCGGCATATACTATTAGATACAAGTATATAATATTAGATACCGGCTCTAACCGGTGATCTACGAGTTGAACGAGGAAAAAATGAAAAACGCAGAAACCTACGCACTGGTCGAATCAGGTTTGCTTGAAGGTAAAAGAAAGGAAGAGATTTTTCGCTCGCTCGGCGGGACGGATGATTTTGCTCGTACAGTTGCAGCGACCCCATATTTCGAGGATCGAATAAAATATGCAAAGTTAAACTGGATACTTGTTGCCATTATTGTGTATTTCGCTGTCATGAAGTTAGCCATAACAACCATAAACTTCATTCAGTTGGGTCTACCGATATATGTTTTTCCGACGATCCTTTTTGTGCCAGTTGTCGCATTGTGGATAGCTAATCAATTGAGGAAATATCGTGGCAACTTTTACATGGTCACTGGGTTTTTCAGCTTGGCCGTTGTTTTTAACGGACTGAAATTTGAAAACCTACAAACAAAAGACGTTGTTTTTTGGGGTATTATAAATTTGCCCTTATTATTTGGTGCTTTTCTAGCATTTTTCCTTAAGAAAAGACTTTGTCCTCATCTTGGTTACATGGGTGCAAAAACGGATTCGACGGGAAAGTATATGTTTCTGACAGAGAAAACGTTCAACCAGGAAGAAGCAGCGGCCTAAAACCGCCGCTGTTCTCCCAAACCGTTGAACAAAACCAAGTCTAGCTCTAGGTGTTTTACGATGGAAAGAGAAAACAATAAAAAAAAGAACGAGGACAAATCAGCCATAATTGCTGAAGTCTTAGATAAAGTAATCGATAAAATTAGCAATGAAGAGTTTACCATCCAAAGAAACGATCAAAGGCAAAAGTTAGAAAGACAAATATTTCACCAGAAAGTAAAAATACACACATGTGTTAGGCCATGTGTGTATCCCGGCTGTACTAAAAAAAGTATAAAGAGGTCACACTCAGTCCAGAAGAATAATGTTTTAAAAAACATATCTGAAGAAAATCATGTTTATAAACCTGAAGTAGATATGACACATGAAGAACCAGAAATGATAATGAAGAGAATTGGTATCAATAAAGCATCAACCTTCCCTGGTTTTTGCGAAGAACATGAACGACTATTTGAGGTATTTGAGACAAAAGGATCTATTGAACTTGAAAAAGAAGCATTATTGCAATCGTTTAGAACTATTTGCAGGGAAAAAGTTTTCAGAGAAAATGAAAGAGAAGTGGTGAAACAGCAGAAAATTGCTTACAAAAGAGAGCTCCAGAAACTAGCAAAGCAATATGTCATCAATGAACTAGCACGACATGATTTAACAGTTGGAAGTGACAGAATTAAGTTTTCACATATCAATGATGAATTCCTTAATTTTCTGGATGTGAAAATAAATTTTTTATCTAAATCCATAACTGAGTTAAATGAATACATGATCACATCTTTGTCTGATAACGACGCTGCCATATTGTCATATGAGTTAAATATTGATTACAGCTTCCCCGTTTGCATCGCTGGCTTTGGTAATCAGAAATATAATTTCTATGAAGAAGAAAGAAATGTTTTGCTATTTCTTAATGTAATTCCCTACAACAACAGAACTACTATAATTTGCTACACATTAATGAAACACAAAAAAATATTTGAAAGCACAATTAGATACTATTCACAAAACATTCTAACCATATTAAATTTCATTGAAAGCTTTATGGTAAATTCAAGCGATCACTGGTTTATTAGGCCAAGTGTCTGGGATTCTTTACCAAAAATAAAAAGAGAGTATATTCTTCAATGCCAGCTTCATACGAACGAATCTTTTTTGGAAGAGATTCCATATTCAATATTTGACGACACGAGAATTTTTTTTATTGATGCATTTATGAATAGCAGAAACGGCGTCGCACTAACCGATATTGAGGAAAACTTCTTAAAAAGTGAGAAATCAAAGTTAACAAAAAACATTACTTTACAACCTCAACATGAAATTTTAAAAGGCATGGTTGATAATTTTAATCAATAAGGCATTGAAGTGTGTGGGGAATGAGGGATCAACTCTCCATTTCCCATTTTTATAGACAATGGGAGGAATTGGGGTCAGGAGGAATTGGGGTCACAGGGGGAAGGAATTGGGGTAAGGTCTTGAAATATAACTTTTTTATAGTATAGTGTGTATATGGTACGCCCTCTCCGCATAGAATGCCCAGGCGCAGTATATCATGTTACGTCCCGCGGCAACGCGAGAGCCGATATATTTGCTGATTCAGTTGACCGACAGACCTTTCTGTTGCTGCTTGAAAGCGTGGTTAGTCGCTTCAACTGGATTTGCCATGCTTATTGCCTCATGGACAACCACTACCATCTCCTGATCGAGACACTTGACGGCAATCTTTCCATGGGAATGCGGCATTTGAACGGCGTTTACACTCAGGCCTTCAATCGGCGACACAAGAGGGTCGGCCATGTATTCCAAGGGAGATTCAAGGCGGTAGTAGTCGAAAAAGAGAGCCATCTCCTGGAACTCTGCCGTTATGTGGTGCTGAACCCAGTGCGAGCGGGAATGGTGTCTGCTCCCCAGAAATGGCAGTGGAGCAGTTATCGGGCCACCGGAGGCAATACGAAGAAGGAATCTTGCCTGACCACGGATTGGATTCTTGTCCAATTTGGCAAGACCAAATCAGACGCCAGGATCAAGTATCGGCAGTTCGTGAAAGACGGAATTACAAAAAAAGAAGCACCGTGGGAAAAGCTGAAGGGCCAAGTAATTCTCGGCAGTGATATGTTTGTCGAGCGCGTCCGAGAATTCCTCGGGGAGAAGGAACGGTTTACCGAGATTCCCCGATTGCAGCGTACGGTCGGACGCCCTCCATTGGAAGCTTTGTTCACTGCTGGCGGGTTGTCCACAAAAAGTGTGCGGAATCAGACAATTCTCGAAGCACATGTGAAGTATGGTTATACCTTGAAGGAAGTATCAGAGCATCTGAATGTTCACTACACGACAGTCAGCAAGGTCATTAAGGCTGAGTTGCTGAAAAAGTGATATTTCAAGACCTGACCCTATGCTTTGATGCTGAAAAAGTGATATTTCAAGACCTGACCCTATGCTTTGATGCTATGCTTTGATGCTATGCTTTGATGACCCTATGCTTTGACCCTATGCTTGTGACCCTATGCTTGTGACCCTATGCTTGTGACCCTATGCTTGATGCTATGCTTGACTGTTTCAAGACCTGACCCTATGCTTGACTGCTATGCTTGACCCTATGCTTGACCCTTGTTTGTGGTTGAGGCAACCTCTGCAACTGAAGACAAACTGGTGCGCGACATCCTGCTTAAGGTAAAAACACCGGTGGTACTGGCTCTCAACAAGGTTGATCTGCTACCGGATAAACGGACACTGCTGGATAAGATGGCGGCCTGGTCTGCTTTGCATCCGTTCCGTGAGATAGTGCCTGTTTCTGCCGGAAATGGCGATGGAGTTGAACATCTGGTTGAGACAATCAGCTCATATCTTCCGGAAGGACCGGCGCTCTTTCCCGATGATATTCTGACTGACATGCCAGAAAAGTTTATTGTGGCGGAGATGATCAGAGAAAAGGTCTTTCGGCTGACCCATGATGAAATACCGTATTCTACGGCAGTCATTGTAGAAAGTTTTGTAGAGCGGGAGAACGGTGTTGTTGCCATTGCCGCAGCAATAAGTCTGGAACGCGCAACACAGAAAGGGATTGTAATCGGCAAACGAGGTGAGATGCTGAAAAAGATCGGTACCCAGGCGCGTTATGATATAGAGCGACTTCTGGGAACACGGGTTTTTCTCGAACTCTTCGTAAAAGTTGAAGAAAATTGGAGTGAACGCACCTCCAAGCTAAGGGAGTTCGGATACGAATAGATGAAATTGGCTGGTACATGATAATCGTCTAAATTATGAAGCTATTATTGAGTCAAAGCGATTGAGCGGTCGGAAGATATCATGATGTTCT
>JBAYZR010000321.1:0-4270 GCA_041672425.1 Pedobacter sp.
GATAGTTCAGTTCGGCATCGGTGTCGAGAGGGTTTTCCCACTCCATTCCCCTTCACTGGAAGCCATTGAGGTCGTTACCCGCGGTCATGTTCGCCGCGCCAAACTGTACTATCTGCGTAAGCTGCGTGGCAAAGCCGCCAGGATCCGCGAGAAAAAGTATGTTGCTGCCTGAACATAACAGCAAAAGCCCCGCTCAAGCGGGGCTTTTTTGTTTCGAGTGCCTGCCATGAAACAGATCCAACTCTTCGCAGACGCCTCTGTAGATGCACTAGCCTTCGAACAACAGGCCCACAAACAAGGCTATAGTATAATTGCCGGTATTGACGAGGTTGGCCGTGGCGCTCTGGCCGGACCTGTGGTTGCTGCCGCTGTTGTCCTGCCGGAAGGGTTGCGCATCGCTGGCGTCGACGACTCCAAAAAGCTCTCGCCATTAATGCGGGAACGCCTGTATGAGGTCATCATGGCCCAGGCGCTGTCCGTGGGGATCGGCATGGGCAGCCCAGAGCTGGTTGACCGGATCAATATTCTTCAGGCCACCCGCCACGCCATGTTGGAGGCAGTGTCTTACTTGTCTCTACAACCAGATTATCTCCTGATCGACGGCATCAGCGCCATTGATTCCCCCCTCCCCCAGAAGACCATCAAAAAGGGAGATTCCCTAAGTATTTCCATCGCGGCAGCTTCCATCATCGCCAAGGTATTTCGTGATCGCCTGATGCGCGACATGGACACACTGCATCCCGGCTACTGCTTTGCCGACCACAAGGGCTACGGCAGCGCGTCCCACATGGAGGCCATCCGGCTGCTCGGACCATCGGCAATTCATCGTATAACCTTTGGAGGCGTCAAGGAACACGTGCCATGTCATTCTTTCTGATCAGCTTCCTGAGCCTCTATGGAGGCCTGCACGTCTATTCATTTTTCAGGCTGCGCGGTTTGTTTACTCCCGGGCAACCGGCCATTGCGCTTTTGGCATGGTGGATGATACTGATGACGACCGCTCCGCTGCTGGTGCGCCTATCCGAACGTGCGGGGATGGATCGGTGCGCTTTATTCATTGCCTGGCCAGGCTATCTCTGGATGGGATTTATTTTCATCTTCGTATCAACACTCTTGCTTATGGATACGATACGAGTCGCATCCTGGCTGTCAAACCGCTTGTTCTCTACATCTACACCCTCTTTCCTGACTTCCCGCATCACCTGTGAGATAGCGCTTCTGGTGGCTGTTGCCGCAAGCTGCTATGCCTGCTACGAGGCCTGGCACATTCGTAGCGAACATGTAGTCATCACCACGACAAAACTCCCACCAAACATTCAGAAAATAAGAATCGTACAAGTTTCAGATATTCACATCGGACTACTTTTCAACGAGAAGCGGCTGGAGCGCATTATGAAGGTCGTCAGGAATGCTAAGCCGGACATTTTTGTGTCCACTGGCGATCTGGTGGATGGAAAACTGAACCGTGAAGATGATCATGCACACATGGACAAGTTGGCGGCCATGCTGGCATCAATACCATCCACATCAGGTAGATTCGCCGTAACCGGCAATCATGAATTCTACGCCGGCCTGCAACAGGCGCTTGCCTTTACCAATGCAGCCGGTTTCACTGTTCTTCGCAACCAATCCGTACATCTCCCAACTGGAATAACCATAACTGGTGTTGACGACCCGGCCATATCCGGTGATGAAAAAGAGGTCGAAATCTCTGAACAGACGCTGATGAAATCTGTTTCAAAGGACTCGTTTCATCTGTTACTCAAGCACCGACCAGATATTTCAGAGGGAAGTGATGGGCGCTTTGACCTGCAACTATCCGGTCACGTCCACGATGGGCAGATTTTTCCGTTCAATTTTCTCGTTAAACTTAGATATCCCATCCCCTGCGGAACAACCATAACAAAAAGCGGCTCGCGCATTCATGTTTCACGAGGTACCGGGACCTGGGGGCCGCCAATGCGACTGTTTGCGCCTCCCGAGGTAACAGTGATTGACATCGTCTCTCAACATAGCTCAAAACGCCAGTAAATCGGGAAACCTACCACTCATCCCGATAACAAATCAGCCACCCGATAATATATCGCAGGCCAGTAGCAGCGAATCTAAGGAGCTGTAGAAAAATAACAAGCAGCGTTATGCGTACATTACCAGGCTTGGGCGCAGTGCAATTGCAGCATGTTGCCAACTCACTGAACAAACAATTGTACCGGCTCTTGCATGACAAGTTTGCTCATGATTTGTAAACTGTGAAGTTGTAAGAGACTTAAAAGAAGGTTTTTGTTCCATAAAAGGGAATTATATGTTACATATACCAATGTTAATATCAATAAGCGAAATATAGGACTCATTGCTATGTACATCTTGGGAATCAAGATCCGCCAGGCAAGGAAAGAAAAGAAACTGACGCAAGCGCAACTTGCGGAGATGGCGGGTATCACCAGAAAGACGCTATCCCAGATCGAGACCGGAATCGTGCCGGATATTGGTATTCGTAAGGTGGAGCGTACGCTGGAAATTCTGGGTCTGGAATTAACGATACGCCCGGCTGGCGCTCCGCCGACACTTGAGGAATTGCAGAAGGAGAACACCTCGCGATGACAGCACAATCACTCTCTGTATGGAACAGCGGCAAAAGGGTCGGCGTTCTCGGTCAAAACGACAACTACTGTTTCAACTACCTCCCCGACACACCGGTGGAGCATCTTGTTTCGTTAACAATGCCCTATCGACTTCAGAGCTGGGTTTCAGAAAGGGAACTGCATCCGATATTTCAGATGAACCTTCCCGAGGGAGCGTTGCGCGAGGCAATCAGGAACGCATTCGCCAAGGTGATGGTTGTTGACGACATTGCTCTTCTGCGAATCACTGGAGGAAACCAGATTGGAAGAAACCGATTCTCGCTCCCCGATTCGGAAATTCCGATGATAAACGAGAAACCGGAGTCCCTGGATGATATCCTTACCTACCCGGATGCAGTGGAGCTTTTCAACGAGTTGATGGCCAGACATGCCGAACACTCCGGCATCTCAGGCGTCCAGCCCAAAGTGATAGTTGAGGCTACAGAGCGGACAACGGTCGCTGCCTCGTCCTATATCGTTAAATCATGGGGAAATGATTATCCTCAGTTGGCGGCCAATGAATATTTTTGTATGACCGCTGCAAAACTGGCAGGGCTGTCTGTGCCCGATTTCTCGCTGTCGGAAAACGGCGGATTGTTCGTCATGAAGCGTTTCGATACGACAGAGGACGGGGAAAATCTTGGATTTGAGGATTTCTGCTCTCTACAGGCGTTGGGGACAGACAAAAAATATGACAGCACCTATGAAAGGGTGGCAAGAACCATCAAAGACTTTGTTTCACCGGAACATCTTTCGTCAGCCCGAGAACAGTTCTTTGCCACGCTCGCCCTGTCGGCAATGGTCCGAAACGGCGACGCACACCTGAAAAACTTCGGCGTCCTCTACCGACATCCACACGGCCCGGTGACACTCGCGCCCGCCTATGATATTGTCACGACCACAGCGTATCTGCAAAAAGACGTTCCCGCCCTCCACTTGGCAGGCACAAAAAAATGGTGGCCGCGCAAAATCCTGGAGCGATTTGCTTTGCAGGCACTTTCCCTGCCCGCAAAGCAGACCACACAGATCATCGACAGAGTTGCCGAAGCGGTAATAGAAGCCGCCAAACTGATCCCTCCCTATATCCGGGGAAATCCGAACTTTGAAGAAATCGGCAACCGGATGTTGTCAATATGGCAAAATGGCGTTGACACATTCACGGCGTCGGAGAGCTTGTAGGAGGTACTTGGGGGCTTCTTTCACGACCTGTATGCCGCGCGACAAACATAACCGGATCGGCAGCTATTGGGAGCGTGGCAACAAAAACGAGATCGACCTGGTTGCAGTGAACGACCTTCGTAAAGAGCTGGTCATTGCCGAAATCAAACGAAACAAATCCAGGATCAGCCTGCCGACTCTACAGCACAAGGCTGAACGGTTGCTACAGGAATATCAGGGGTACCTGGTGGAATATCGTGCCTTGGGGTTGAAAGATGCGGTGGAGTTTCTGCCGTCGTAACAGAACATATAAGGTTTCTGGTTTCTTTGCCAACCGGGTCTCGATCCATCACCGGGAGGAACAAAGAAACTGGTCTGCTAACGCAAAAAAACAGAAATGTAGTGCCACTCCGATTTTTTTGATGCCTTAACATCATGTATTTACAAGAGTTATTTTTGAAGGTGTTAAATATGGGTTATAAAAAAACCAG
>JBAYZR010000322.1:0-4258 GCA_041672425.1 Pedobacter sp.
ATGGGTGGCGGCAGGGTAAGCGCCATGAACATGTCTGGCTGATGATAGAACGTCGTCGCTTAGAGAAAGGCGGGTACGAACTTAACTACGTCCCCTTACACTCCTTACACTCTCTAACTTAACTACGTCCCCTTACACTCTTACACTACGTCCCCTTACACCACTGCGTCCCCTTACACCACTGTTTTCAAACGATCCAGCTCGTCGTACTGATAGCTCGCTGACAAGGCAAAAGCCGTGGCAACTGTCATGAAAACAATCATAAAAACAGCCAAGGTTGCTATCACGGCACTCATAGATTTTATTGGCATTTCTACTACCTCTTTTGCAACTTTGTTGTTATGCTCCTACCGGACATTAAGTCTTTCGTTCTGACCGGAGCAAATTTTACTTGATAAACGTATAAAGCGTGAAGTCTCCGGAGCCGTTTGTCATGGTTCCAACTACAAAATTCTTTCCCAGCGCAATGATCCCTGAAAAATCCGTATTCGTAAAGCTGACTACTCCATTTTTTGCTATTCCTGTGGTTATGGCCGCATCAGCGCTGGCGCCATAACTCTGGAGAATCGATTGCAGATAACTATTCCCTGAATCGACATTGAGAAATGCCCGGCCCCAATACGATGTACTGGATGTGCTGCTGGTGGTTGACAGCCAGTTTGCCCGCCACATGCCAAGGAGATCACCGGTACTGAAGGTCAACCCGTTAACGCGGGTAAATATCATCAGGTTCGGTGAATTGTCAGAGTTGGTAGAGATGGCAAACAAGAGTTCTTTGTCCGCAGACATAACCCCGTAAAAAGAGGGGTGTGACGACGAGGCGGCAACGATCCCCGACGATTCGATGGACAATTTGCCGCTCAAGGTGTCGGGAACAGGGCTGGCACTACTTGTTGCATTGGTTACACTGATGGCGCCATTGGCGTCTATGCCTGCGTCTCCGTGAGCCCACGCAGAACCCGTGCTTGCAATCAACTGATTATATTTCCAGTTTCCTTGCAGGTCGGAGACAGCATAGACCGTCCCTGACTTAATCATGATGACCAGCCCATAGTTTCCCGCACTCGGTGACGACGTCCCGATGATCATGCTTTTATCTCTTGCCATCATGCCGCTGAAGATGGTGGACAAACCGCTTTGCACCGTGACAACACCGCCGGGAGTAATGGTATAAGTTGCTGCTTCCGTCGTTCCACTGTCGAGGCTCGATGTATAGGCCCCGGTGGATGTGCCGTCGGCAGCCAAGGTGATTGAACTTCTGACCCAGCGAGGATTGCTCCCGCTGACAATTTGAAGTGTCTGCCAACTGCCCTGCAAGTCTGCGTTCGTAAATGCCGAAGCGGCGAGGTTTGCCGGAAAGGTTTTGTCCTCACCATCACTGGCTACGCCTCTGATTTGCGTAATGTCGTTGGCCGGTATGGCAACCCCGGATGTTGTACTTACAAAACCGAAATCCAGGGAATTTGTCGTGGTAATGGCAAATTTGTTGGCTGTCCCCTGATAGAGCGGATAGACTCTTTCGTCGGCTGTTCCCGCATTATCAATGAGGTAAAATTTATAGCTCTTTCCGATGGCAAGGGACGTCGAAAAGGTTTTCAGACCAGCTGCATATCCTATCGATGCAACTCGGCGCACTTCGGCATTGGAAGCTGCATCCACGACGGCAATGGCGCCGCCTGAAACATATCCTGATATGGAAGCTGTTCCCATGCCGGGAATTGTAACTCCGTCGTAGCCGCTGTTATGGCGGCGCCCGCATGCAACAAGTGCTATCGCCACAATGGTTAATGTCATCAGTTTCACGGATCTCATAAAATATTTTTGCATTGCTTTTTCCCTTTCGTCGATATTGTCAGTTTGGCATTTGCATTTAAGTAGTTCGTAGGTTGCGTTGAACGGCTTTACCGTGAAACGCAACATTGCAATGTCGCATTGAAAAGGCTAACGCGACCTACCCACTGTTTATGTGAATATTGAAGACACCTTTGTTCCGTGCAAGTGACACCTACTAATTAATAGTGAGGATAATTAGGCGTGAACGTAATTATACCTCCGGGTGTTGGTGATATACGTGGAACATAAGGTTGTAACGGTAATGGACGATAAAATTTATCTATGTTTTTTTTAAGATAATCAGTCTCAATTAGTTTCGCCGCATCACCTTTTAAAGCATCCTCAAACTGTTGGTTGATTTGATTAAGTTGTTTTTTTAGTTCTACGGTTCTATGTTTATCTTTATTTATATCAATATTCTCGTTAGGTTTATTTTCGGCAGGAATTTCCACTCTAGTATTCGAGGAAGGCTCACTGGCAGTGCTCTCCGTCTCCCCACGGTTAAACCCTTTACCTACACAACCCGAAACCATCAAGAGGGTGATAATCATAGTAGATAGGACTAGACCACGCTTCATATTTACCTCCCAAAGAATGAATGACAAAACCCCTCATCATTAACAATGAATGGACAAGCGTAATAATTACTGTTTATGTGAATATTGAAGACACGTAATTGTCTGTTACCCACCCTCAAAAACTCACTATCAATTTGACTGATGATCTTATTCACTTCTGCGACTTCTTCTTGTGACAATACATTATTATGTTTGTTCATAAGATTGACTAATGCTAGTTTTGCTTCTCCAAACAATTCAGAAGTAGAACCGGATGCAAATTTACTTGCGAAAATAATTTTATTTGCCAAATCATTGGCACCCCTTGATTCAAGCTTTTCAGCAACTGTAACCAAATATTGATACAGCAGTTCTGAAGACAATATGCATCTCGTTTCCATCATCATGCTCCGTTGATGCACATTTTTATATGAAGAGTTGAAATACACCTTCGACTTCTTCACAGATTTTTACTCCTGCACCACCGGTGTCAACAAGTAGAAAGTAGTCAATGCCTCTGTTAGCAGAGAACTCATAAAATTTTTGTGAGTTACTCATTAGTTCAATAAACTGTTCTTTCATTTTATTAAAATCATCTTCGATGACTGATTTTGGAATATTATTGACGTTGATATAATTCATATATCCATTGACAAATATTCTTCCATTTGCAGATTTTCCTAACACAAAATCCCCAAGAGTAAATGTTAGCCCATCATTAATAAATTCGATTGATGCCTCTAATCGTTTTATTTGTTCTAAATTCATAGTTACCTCACCTGATTCGAATTAAACGGGTGCGTCAGGGTCGCGTCTCAACTCTGGGTGCGTCAGGGTCGCGTCTCAACTCTTGACACTGTCCGAAGTTGTGGGTGCGTCAGGGTCGCGTCTCAACTCTTGACACTGTCCGAAGTTGAGGGTGCGTCAGGGTCGCGTCTCAACTCTTGACACTGTCCGAAGTTGAGACGCGCCCCCTCAGCTTTCCCCTTGTCCGGGGCTGACCCCGCTTATTTCCCGCCAGCTTTGCAGTATCTTACATAATGCTATTTTACGTACTTGAAACTAGCACTTCCTGTAACTTCCGGCCTTGACGACATTATGTCATATAATTCCCCTGGGATTAAAGGCTGCGCTGGCTTAACTTCTTTAAATCCTGAAGGAACTATGCCGTAGGTGATAGTATAGACTTTTTCAGGGTTCCCTGATTCAGTCTGTATTGACCAGACCATATCAAGAGTTTTATTAGGAATAATCTCTCGATATACTTGCAGCTTTGCTATTTCAGAGCCTTTATTTTCAGCACCTTGACGCGGCTCTAAACGGAAAGAGACATTGCCAGTCGGAGTTTGTGCAACATAAATCTCAAAGATTTTCTTACACCCAGTTAGGCATAAGGAAACAGCTATTAATAGAGAGACAAAAAATAATTTCATTCTCACCACCTTAGAACCAACTCGAAATTGTATCAATCCAACTAGAGCCTGAACCTCCACTATCAGTTCGTAGGTTGCGTTGAACGGCTTCACAGTGAAACGCGACATTGCAATGTCGCGTTGAAAAGGCCAACGCGACCTACCCACTAGAGAGTCTATTTTGTTTCTATGTGCATAATTATGCCTGTCGCTACGTCTTTTCCTTCCCAAAGAATGAATGATTTTCCTTCGTGAAGTCTTGGTTGGACGAGTTGCCAGTTCATAAACTTCACTGGCACTTGATATGTTTTCCCAAGTTCAAGATGGCGTCCGGAAAGTAACAGACGGCAATCAAACCCCTCATCATCAACAATTAATGGACAAGCGTAATAATTACCAGTTACGTCTGTTTGCCGACCATTCTCATCAGGTGTTTTGAATCGGACTTCTATGATA
>JBAYZR010000323.1:0-4242 GCA_041672425.1 Pedobacter sp.
AATTCGGCAACTCACCCGAAATATCAGATTGGTCTTTGATTACTTGAGAATGACTAAAAACTCATGTGCGCGGGAACCATCCTGATTTAATGGAGAACAAATTTACCCTGCCCCCGGAGGGTCAGCGCTTGACACGAGACAAAAGTAAAGAGCGATGAGTCAGCCAGGCAGAAGCACCGACCTTAAGCCGCCGGTGCGCCCCCACGACGTTGAACAGTATATATTGACAATGTAAAACAAATTGTATACAAACCACGCATAAAATATTGTTTTATTTCCAGCAGGGATGCTAATGAGTAATTACAACATCGGGGCTAAAATCAAAAAGCTTCGACTTGCAAAAAAACTGACTCTTCAAGCGGTTGCAAGGGAAACCGGGTTTTCACCGGCGCTAATTTCCCAAATCGAGAACAACAATGTTTCTCCACCCATTGCAACCCTTTCCAAGATAGCAAAATTCTTCGACGTCAAGATCGGCATTTTCTTTGCCGATGACGAGGAAGAGTGCCGCTTCGAGATCGTTCGCGCCAAGGAGCGCAAGGCTATTCCCAAGGTTATTTCACGGGCCGGTACCAGCCAGGGTTATTCTTACGAATCCCTTTCCTTCCATAAGCAGAACAAAAAAATGGAACCGTTCCTTCTGACCGTGACTGAAAAGGTGTTGGAGGAAAACACCTATAGCCATGACGGCGAGGAATTTCTATATGTCATGAAAGGTACTGCCGAACTGTTGTTGGATGACAGGCGTGTGGTACTCAATGAAGGTGATTGCGTCTACTTCGACTCCGCCCTCAAACATCGTCTTCTGTCTAAAGATGGCGAAGAGGTAAAGGTGTTGGCGGTGGTTACCCGATAACTTCAGGGTCAAGGCTCAATAGGTCACGGATCAAGGGTCTATTCGTTTCCCTTGTCTTTGCACCTTGTCCCTTGCCCCTTATTCTTAATGACCGGAAGGATGGTTGAGATGTCTAAAAAAGCGATTAAACCCTCACTGAAAAACCCGTTTGCACCCCCTGAAACCGTTGAATTTACGATTCCAGGCGAGATCCCCGGCAAGAAGGGGGGCTATGAGGAGGCGATGAAGGAAGGCTATGACCTGATCCAGCGTCCTGTCAAGTCGGTTAGTATTGCCCAGATTGAAAAACAGCACTTCAAGAAGCGGATGACCGTCTGGGAGCGAATCCGTGTGCTGACGGAAAATGAGCCTAACATCCTTTTCCAGAACTGGGGTAAAAACCTGGACGGCGCCTCTCTGGTAACCGGCATCCTCAACGTCAACGGACGTGATGTGGCTCTCTACGGCCATGATTTTACCGTGCGCGCCGGCTCCATTGATGCGACCAATGGCCGCAAGCTGGCCCTTCTGTTTCAGATGGCCGGCGAAAAGGGTATCCCCCTGATCGGTATGAACGACTCTGCCGGCGCTTTTGTTCCTACAGGTGTGGGTGGTCTGGACGGCTATGCCGAGGCCTTTACCGCGCTACGCAAGATCAGCGGCGTTGTCCCCAGCATCATGTGCATGTTCGGTTTCAATGCCGGGGGCGGCAGTTATCTTCCCCGCCAGGGCAGCTTCCTGATCCAGCCGCAGGACACCTTCTTCGGCCTGACCGGGCCAGGGGTGGTCAAGTCGGTTTTGGGTGAGGATGTGACCCCGGAGGATCTGGGCGGACCAAAGGTTCATGGACAATCCGGTGTTGCTGATCTGACTGTAGAGGATGAGGTATCTGCTCTGCGTACAGCCCTCCAGCTGCTTTCCTATATCCCTGATAATAACAGCGTCATGGCCAGATTTCAGGAAACCAGCGATCCTCTGGACCGCAAGACATGGGAAATCAACACGCTGTTGAAGAAGGCCTTTAATTCACCCACAGGATTCAACACCCCCTTTGATGTTTCCATCATGATTCAGCAGATCTGTGACCATGGTGACTACTTTGAGCTCCAAAGGGACCGGGCCCGGGAGGCGGTAACAGCATTCGGTCGTCTTGGGGGGAATGTTGTCGGTTTTGTGGCCAACAACAGTGCAATTGCCTCAGGCCAGATTTCGGTCGATTCCGCCTACAAGATTGCCCGCTTCAACCGCTTCTGCAATATTTACAATATCCCGATGATCTTCATGGAAGACACCACAGGATTTCTGCCGGGACGAGAACAGGAAGGTCGCGGTATTGTTCAGGCCGGTCGCGCCATGCTGGACTCCATCGTAGATATCAGAACACCGCGCATCCTGCTGATCATCCGCAACGCCTACGGCGGGGCTTATGCCTCGTACAACAACTATCCTACCGGCGCAGATCTGGTACTGGCGCTCCCCACCACCCGTTTGGCGGTTATGGGACCAGCCGGCAAAGAGTTCGTCTATAAGGACGAGGTGCGCAAGATGCGGGCTTCTGTTATTGATCGGGTAAAAAGTGGCGTCAAGGAACGGGTTGCTGCCGGCATGGAGGCTGGTGAGGCCAAGAAGGATGCCGAAAAAGAAGCTGCTGACTGGTTGAAGATCGAGGATGCCGCACTGAACCTCCGTTACGAGAAAGAACTTATGAATCCGAAAGAAGGTCTGGCCCTGGGTTCTATCTCCTCACTTGTCATGCCTACCGATCTGCGCAAGGTGCTTGGAGAGAATATGAATTTCCTTCTGCGCCATTATAAGCCGGGACCGATGCAGGCTGTTCAACGCGAGTTCCACTAATTTCATTCATTTACGATTGGAGATAAAGAGACCATGCCACAGACCGATTACTACAAGCATAACCCCCTGATCCACCGGACCCGCAAATTGAGCATGTCTACCTCCGAGTGGGTGCGTTCCTTTTCCTGTGAGGATCTCAAACCGCTGATTGTCTGCCGCGGTCCGATCCGCAAGGAGGCCATGGATGTCTATGAAGAGATGGGTATCTCCTATTACGGCATCCTGTTATCCGAGAAAGACTCGATTGTCTACCCCAATGCCCTGGCTCCGGAGCTGCGTCAGTTGACAGATTCGAAACGCGTCCACCGGGTACCTGATTACTCGGGCGCCAGCAAGGAAGAACGGGTCGAGCGAATCAACCAGATCATTCAGATGGCTCACGATAACGGCTACGATTCAATCTTTGCCGGTTACGGCTTCATGGCCGAGGACGAAGAGTTTGTGTCTGCCATCGAAAAGGCCGGCCTCAAGTTCATCGGTCCCTGCGCCGTCACACAAGCGCGGGCAGGCAAGAAGGACGAAGCCAAACGGACCGCCCTGCAGGTTAATGTTAGCGTTACCCCTGGTGTCGACAATGTAACTGCACGGACACTGCTCAAAAAATACCCCACCCACGATAAACTGATCAAGCTGGCCGATGCAGAAGGTCTGGCGTGCGATGCAAAAATAGTTGCAGATAAGAAGATTACTGTTGAGGCGCTGGCCGACCACATCCTGATGGCTTCATACAGCAAGGGAATTGACCTGTTCTCCATTGAGGAACTCTGTGCCCAGGTACAGACCGAGGTGACCGAGCTGTTCAAAAAGTACCCGCAGAGCCGCTTCCGTATCAAGGCAATCGGTGGTGGCGGCGGCAAGGGACAGCGTCTCTTGGGCGCCTCTTTGCTGGCTGTCAAAAAAGCCGATGACAAGATGATTGCCAAGGCTGCTGCCGAGGCTCCGGCCATGGTGCGCGAAGTTCTGAACGAGATCAAGGCAAACGGTGTCGGCGAAAACAAAAACGTGCTGATCGAGCTGAACATCGAGCAGACCCGCCATAACGAGATTCAGTTGCTAGGTAACGGTGAGTGGTGTATTTCACTTGGTGGTCGCGACTGTTCCCTGCAGATGCATGAGCAGAAACTCCTGGAGGTTTCCGTTACCCAGGAAGGGCTCATAGCTGCCATAGAGAAGTCCAAGGCCGACGGCAGGAAGGAAGAAGTCAAGGCACTTGAATCAGATCTGAAGGTACTCGTAAGGATGGAAGAGGAGTCGGCCCGCTTTGGTCAGGCCGTAAAGCTTGATTCCGCCTCCACTTTCGAGTGCATCGTTGACCGCGACCGCCACTTCTTCATGGAAGTAAACACCCGTATTCAGGTTGAACACCGCGTAACCGAACTCTGCTACAGCCTCAAGTTCACAAATCCCAATGACAGTAAGGATTTCTTTGTTGTCGAATCCCTTGTGGAGGCGATGGCCCTTCTGGCGAGGCACAAGGAGCGTCTGCCCAAGCCGGAGCGGATCGTCCGTTTCAACGCTTCTGTCGAGGCGCGTCTGAATGCTACCGACGCCTC
>JBAYZR010000324.1:0-4234 GCA_041672425.1 Pedobacter sp.
TATATATCCCTTTTATGGGTATATTGTCAATATTTACAAATAATTCCGGGAAGAAATTAAATCGTCTTTTTTTGTATTGGCGGCTCCCAAAAATGGAAAATGGAGAGTTGACCCCTCAACTGTTCCTTGACCCCTCAACTGTTCCCTATTGCCAACAGTGTCATCGTTGGGGTTCACGATACGGCAGTTCACCCCAACCTACAACTGTCCCCTCTTGTTTTCCTACAAAATGCATTATGTCCCCGGAATATCTCCCTATACTGTAAAAAAGTTATATTTCAAGACCTGACCCCATGACCCTGCGCTAGGGGCTTGGCCCCTACGATTTTCTTCTACGACTTATGTTTTTGTTTATCAAAATCACCAAATCCCTCACCCTTGATATGAGTTCCACAGAAAGGACAAAAATATAAATGACCTAGTTCAGGGAAATACCATTCTGTTTCATCAAAATCTTCAGCTTTTAAAATATAGCCTTCCTCTACCGCAACCTCAAATCTATTACAGCAATAATTGGTTTTGATTGGCTCTGTCATAGTATTCCCCCAAATTATGTATCAGCCCCACCAGTTAAGGAGAGTGTTTTCAGATATTCTTCTTGCCCTGGCAATATCAACAAAAGCGGAACAGAATTAAAGAAGTTAGGCTTTACTTTCTTTAACCATTCAAGCGTTTTCAATGCATCTTTGGACGCGTCGTTTATTACTTTTCCGCAATGTTCAACCAATTCACCAGCTTGATTGAATCTATGTTTTCCATAATGGATAAGACGGTTACCAGCATTGTCATAATCAAAATGCCAGCTTGCTAGTCCCGTCGGGTCTGTTAAGTTCACCGGATTATTTTGGACATACCCATAAAGATTAACATTCCCGCCAGCAAACGAGATCGGATCTCTCTGAATAAACCTCCCCGCCACCGGATCATATGTTCTTGCACGATAGTAGTAAAGTCCTGTCTCCTTATCCCACTCCCTCCCGGTGTACGCATACGGCTGTACGAGCGTTCCTGTTTGGGTAGTGTTACCGAAGCTGTCATAGCTGTAGGTGTTGATGGTTTGCTGTGTGCTGTCCGTTATGCTCCGTATGCTACCCAGCGTGTCCTTGTGGTAGAAATATAACTTACCGCTGACTTCTATTCCAAGTACGTCGTCAATTCCCAGATTGTGAGTGTATCGGTTGGTTATAACATTTGATCTATTATACTCATAAAGGATGTTGGCGCCGTCGTAAAGGTATTTGGTGGTTACACCGTCGTTGACGCTCTTATAAATGCGATTGCCGAAGGGGTCGTATTTGTAGGTGGTGGTGCTTATGTTGCATGTGGTTGGTGAGCGTGTTGTCTTCTCCGCTTTCACCAGGCGGTTTTCTCCGTCATAGCTGAAATACCAGGTGATGCTGCCTTCGGCCTTGGTGATCTGGTTGCCGTTTTTATCATATGTGTAGTAGCTGGGACCTGTTTTGGCCTTCAGCTGATTGCCCTGGTCTATAGTGTAGGCTCTTTCTACGTAGGGACCGGTGGTTCGGTTTCCGGTGACGTCATAGGTGAACTGTTCTTCGGTGGTTGTGCCCAGGGCAGATTTGATCAGGCGGTAGATAACGTCATAACTGTAGGTGGTGGTACCGGTTGGCTCGACCTTCGTTGTCCGGTTGGCGGTCTTGTCATAGCCGTGGGTGATGTTGTTTATAGCCGTGCCGGTGGATGTTTTGGTGTCAAGGGCGGTTATGCGGCTGTCGGCGTCATAGGTGTAGGTGGTAATGGCGCCGTTGGGATTGGTGAGTTTAGTCCTTCTGTCGAGTGTGTCATAGGTAAAGCTGTATGCCCTTTTGTTGGCGCTCAACTGGGTGAGGTTGTTTTTGGCGTCGTAGGTGTAGTTTGTTATTCTGCCATCCGGGGCGATCATTTGGGTGCGGTTGCCGTTGGCATCCAGCATATAGCTGATTTTTCTGTTGCTGTTGTCGGTGATGCTGGTGATTCGACTGTCAGCGTCCCTGGTAAGGGTATAACTGATGTTGGCATTGCTGGCAGTGATCAGATTGCCTGCCGGATCATAAGTGAAGGTGTCGCTGGCGCCGTCCTGGTAGTTTCTGGAAAGGAGACGGTCTGCGGCATCGTAGGTGTAGGTGGTGCTTTTTCCGTTACCGTCAGTCCTGCTGGTAAGTCTGCCGCTGACGTCGTAGCTGTAGCTGGTGATGTTGCCTCTGGGGTCAGTCTCTTTTACCAGTTCACCGTTCGGATTATATTCATAGCGGGTAATGTTGTTGTTGGCGTCGGTTACAGAAACCAGTTTGTCGGCACTGCCGCCACTGCAACTACCACCGCAACTGCTGGCGCTATAGGACATGGTTGTGATGTTGCCCAAGGCATCGGTAATGGTCAGGGGCTGGTTTTTGTAGTTGTAGGTATAGGTGGTTACTTTGTTGTTGCCATCGGTTACGCTGGTGCGATTACCGAGCTGATCATAGGTGATCCGGGTGATGAAACCGAGCGGGTCAGTGACTGTCACCAGGTGATTCATGGCATCGTATGCATAGGTCGTAATGTTGTCTGCCGGGTCTTTCCTGGTGAGCATATTGCCGACTGTGTCATAGGTGAAACCGGTTACTTTGGTATTCTGGTCGGTGACGGAGGTTACGTTGTTGTTTACGTCATAGGCAAGGGTGATGTTTTTAAGTCGCGGATCGGTAATGGTCAACAATTTGCCTTTGGTGTTGTAGCTAAATACGGTTTTTGCCCCTGCGGGATCAGTGATCTGCAACAGGTTGCCTTTGGTGTCGTAGCTCTTGGTGGTTATGTGGCCATTTGGGTCTGTTTCGGTGAGGATCTGACCAAGGTTGTTGTAAGTGTAACTGGTGGATTTCCCCAACGGGTCGGTGACTGATGTCATGTTGCCGTTGGTATCGTAGGTGTAGCTGGTTGTATTGCCATCCGGTGTGGTACTGGTCAACAGGTTACCTTTGCTGTCAAAGGTTTTAGATCTGATGTTGCCCAATGCGTCAGAAGTTGAGATCTGACCCCCCATCTGATTCGAAGTTGAGATCTGACCCCCCATCTGATTCCGAAGTTGAGATCTGACCCCCCATCTGATTCACAGGGAGCTTGAGGAGGTCAACGCCGGGGATCAGGAGACCGTCATCAATCTGATTGACGCGATGATCGTGAAGAGCAAAGTGGAAGGGGCAATCAAGCCAAGGCGAGTTGAGGCGTAACCTCCCGCCAACCATTCAGCGGTTAAAGAATAAATCACAAAACTAAAAACGCCGTGAAGCCCAGTATAATAGGGATTCACGGCGTTTTTAGTTATTCGGATTGTAGCGTATCGGGGGTTGCCCTCTACAACTTATTTGGCTTATTCATCGTCAAATTCCATTGGAATTGTTTCGTAGTCAACCCCAGGAGTTAAACTGGGTGTTTGATCCTCTGATACGACAAATTTCAATGATGCTTCCGTCCTAAACAATTCTTTTCCACATTGAGGACAAATTTGTCTGTCGTCAATATTGAGATGTCGCCCGGTCGCTTCATTTACTACGGTTTCAATTATCCATCCGCCCCATCCACAAGAGTCAACCTCGCAAGCACAAACAGCATAAGTCAGCCAAGCAAAATCAGGTACGACAATGTCAGATAGCTTCGTTTCAAGTAGCTTCTGATATTTTTTGGGAAAAGCCATGATCTTTCTCCTTTCCATTAAAATCCAAAAACTGGAATTGGAACTCTTATAGGAACAGGACTAAAACCGGGTAATGCTGGTATTGTAGGGTTAATAGGAAAAAATGGAATCGTCGGTCCTACGTATGTGTCATCCATCCTGCTGTCTGGACTACCGGGCAAGAGGTTTCCGCTTTCATCCCATCTGTTATCGCTATTTTCATCATCCCAATGCCCCCCTTGTGGGCCGTCTCCACGATCCACACCAGCACCATGGGAACGATCATCCCATGATAACCTACGCCCATTAGCGCAGTCATAGACCCCTTCTTTGTTCCACTTTGGTTTTAGACTTTTCGGAGGCTTTGGCCATCTTTTAGGCGGCGTTTGGCCTGGTTTTCGAGCTGTCCCATCTGGGTCTATCCAGTTAACCGGATTATTTTGCACATACCCATAAAGATTAACATTCCCGCCAGCAAACGATATTGGATCTCTCTGAAGAAACCTCCCCGCCACAGGATCATATGTTCTTGCACGATAGTAGTAAAGTCCTGTCTCCTTATCCCACTCCCTCCCGGTGTAC
>JBAYZR010000325.1:0-4217 GCA_041672425.1 Pedobacter sp.
AAGACGCAAAGTTCGCAAAGAATTCAGATGGTTAACAAATACAATGTTGTCACCTTTTAGGTTAGAACCATTTTCCAATCATCGTGCTGATTTTCTTAGCGTTCTTGGCGTCTTTGCGGTTCAACTGCCGTTTTTAGGTTTATTAGCTTTTCACTTGTTCCAGCACTGATTGGATTTTCACTATCAAGTCACGGCTCTGGTTGTGCTTTCGTGCGTCCGGACCAGTGGCAAGCTTCATTCAGTCTCAGCCTCTTGCTGATCCTGTAGTATGCCCGGGATAGTGCCTTTTCTATTATTGCACTACCTGTAATTCAATTATTTAAAGGAGTTATCATGCGATTCAGGGTGTCAATCCTGTTTATAGTTCTGGTATGCCTCTGCTTTTCCGGTCCAGTGGCCGGAGCGGAATATTTGCAGATGGATGAAATTACCGTCAAGGGAATCAATGAGTCGACTCAGGCCGAGAGCCTGACCATCCGCGAGGTTCGCGAAAGTCCGGCGCGGGATATCGGTGAGGCGCTCAAGCAGGTGGAGGGTATCGATATCGTGCGCAAGGGGGCCACGGCCAACGACGTGGTTCTGCGTGGTCAACAGAAGGACAACATCAACGTCTTTCTAGATGGGATGAGACTCCATGGCGCCTGCCCAAGCCGGATGGACTCGCCATCGTTCCATTTTGATTTTGCCGAAATCGAGCAGATCAGAATCGTTAAGGGACCCTACGACTTGACCAACCCTGGCGGAATCGGTGGCGTGATCGACGCCGTATCTAAAAAAAACGGTCGGGGCATCGCTAGCGACCTGAGCCTGACCTATGGATCTTACAACATGGCTAATGCCGCAGTGACCGCCTCCTACGGCAACGAACTTTTTGATGTCCTGCTCGGCTATGCCTTCAAGTATTCCGGCGTGCCGGAATCGGGCGACGGCAGGAGAATAACCGATATCTATTCCGCAACGAGCCTGAACCGCTACAAGACCGATACCAGCGACACCGGGGCCTACCAGATCAATACCGGTTGGAGCAAGTTGGGGCTTAACCTCACGAGCAACTCGCGAATGGAGATCGGATATTCCTATCAGGACGCCGACCATGTCCTCTATCCTTACCTGCTCATGGATGCCGATTACGACCGTACACATCAGCTCAACTGGAGCTACCGGATTGAAAAGGTCTCGCCGGTTGTCAGAGAGATTAAGCTACAGGCCTATTGGGATAAAGTCCGGCACCTGATGGACGATCGCGAGCGCTTCAGTTCGCTCAACAAACCCCTGATCTATTCGATGCAGACCGATGCCAGCACCCAGGTGGTCGGCGCTAAACTGAACGGCGCTTTTGCCGTCGGCCCCGGCATCCTGACCAGCGGTCTGGATTTCTACAATCGGAACTGGGATGCGGTAAACCGGACTATGGCGGGGGGATATAAGGACACATTCATGATTCCTGACGTGTATACCGATAATCTGGGCTTTTTTGCCGACTACGAGTTGCCGGTGGTGGAGAAGCTGACCTTGAAGGGTGGTCTGCGCGGCGACCTGACCTGGGTCAATACGGACAAGCCGACCAACAAGGCCATCAGCGATACCGATTATAATTCTGTCTCAGGCAATATCCAGCTGATCTGGGCGCCGCTGGAGCACCTGGAAATAAGCACCGGCTTTGGTTCAGGGGTGCGCCCCCCGGATCCGCAGGAACTGTTTATCAACTCAAGCAAACAGCAGGGCAACCCATTCCTGAATCCGACCCGCAACAACGAGGCCGATCTGGGGGTGAAGTACGCGACCGAACGGTTCTTTATCAAGGCGGCAATCTTCAATAGCAGTCTGGATGACTACATCAACATCGTGCAGAGCGGAACGACGCGCAGCTACAATAATATCAACGCAAATATCTGGGGTGCGGAGTTGGGCTCGCAGTTTGCCCTGCCTTATGACCTGTTTCTGAAGGCCTCACTATCCTATACCGAGGGGAAGAATACGAGCAACGGACGGCCACTTTCGGAAATTCCGCCGCTCAAGGGAATGCTGGCTATGAGATATGATGTCGATACCTGGTTTGTCGAGGTAGCCGAAAACTTCGCCAACAGCCAGGACAATGTCGACTCTGCCCTGGGTGAACAGGCAACGGCCGGCTGGATGACCACCGACCTGAAGGCCGGCTACAAATACAAAGCGCTGTCAGTGTATGCCGGAATCTACAACCTGCTGGACAAATTCTATTATTCGCATCTCTCCTACCAGCGGGATCCGTTTGCGTCGGGAGTAAAGGTACCGGAAAACGGGCGGAATTTCTACCTTACCGTCGCGTATAAATTCTAGGCGGACGAATGATGCCAGGGAGTCGGGTTGCATCACATACTTTTTTCATACTGCCGCAGACCCTTCTGGCGAAAAACCGCACTCTGCTGCGCTTTTCACTGCTGTCGGCGCTGGCGCATATCATGGTGCTAAGCTTACTCGTAATCTGGAGCGGTGGCAGGGCCAGGATCCAGCCACCGCTCCAGGTGATCACCATTGACCTGGGTCATATGGCCGCCCCGCAGTCACGGGTAGTTGACCCGCAGGCTCAAAAACCGGCGCAACGGCTGCCACAACCCGTTCAGATTCGGGCTGCTGCTGCGATAAAATTGCAACCGTCAGCGGCGGTTCCAACGCAAACGGTTGCAGCGGCTCCTGCAAAAACTGACTTTACCCAGGGACATTCGCCCGTGGTTCCGTCCCGGGCAGGTGCTGATGTCGCGGTTGTCACAACACCCGCTCCATCCGTCTTGGCTTTTTCTACAAACCCGACAAAATCGTTAGCGCCCCCTTCCGGCGCGAGCGCTATCCGGATAGCGGATACGACCACTATCCGTACCGGCTACCTACAGCGCTGCCGGACGCTCATTGAGCGTCACAAGGAATACCCGGTCATGGCCAGGAAAGGTATGACCGAAGGAACCGTACTAGTTCGCGGTACCCTGGCACATGATGGTATTTTGCGACAATGTAGTTTAATTAGAGGTTCCGGGTCTGGTTTGCTTGACAACGCTGCCCTGCGGGCGGTACGGAGCGTTGATCGGTTTCCTCCGCTGCCATCGGAACTACAGGTTGGCGAGCTGGTTTTCGAGCTGCCGGTTTCGTTTCGGTTGTCAGTGGAGTGATCAATTTAAACCAAATCACTGCTCATACGCCTTGCCATCACGCATCTCGATGTGTCTTCCCCCAAGTCGGGCCAGGCCGGGATTATGTGTGACCATGACAATGGTCAGTCCCGCGTTTCGGTTGAGGTCCTGCAGAATCTCACCAATCTCCTCCGTGCGCTTCGTATCCAGGTTTCCGGTTGGTTCATCCGCCAATAGGATCTCGGGGCGATTGACAAGGGCCCGAGCGATGGCTACCCGCTGCATCTCCCCACCTGAAATCTGGCCCGGCAGGTGGTTCATCCGGTGCTCTATACCCAACATGCCAAGGAGTCTTTCTACCTCCCCTTCAATTCCCGGCTTGCGGTAGAACGCCAGCGGAAGCGCCACATTCTCGTGGACGGTCAGAGTCGGAATCAGGTAGAAATTCTGGAAGATATAGCCGAAGATCTCACGGCGAATGTGGGTCAGCTCCCGTTCCCCCAGGAGTTTTCCATCACCGAAGATACTTCTGTCGGCCACGTCAAGTTCACCGGAGGTCGGATTGTCAAGGCAGCCGAGCAGGTTCACCAGGGTTGTCTTCCCGGATCCGGAGGTACCCATGAAGGAGACGAATTCCCCTTTCATAATTCGTAGCGAGACACCATCCAGCGCCCGGATTTTCTCGCTGCCGCGGTCGTAGATCCGTGTCAACCCCCGTGCCTCAAGTGATATCCCGTTTCCGATCTTCATCTCTCGCTCCTGATCGAATCCAGCGGACGTACCAGACCGGCTTTCAAGGCCGGGTAGATTCCGCTGACAAGTCCCACAACCATGATAATCATAAGGGTCAGAGAGGAAAGCCTGATATCGATTGCAACCAGATTTCCTCCCGGTGCATAGGGAAGAATTCTCCGAACCAGGATGTCGGAGAGCCGGGCAAAGACAACGGCTAGTCCAATTCCTGCGAGCCCGCCGCTGGCACAGAGAATCAGTGTCTCGGTCCAGACCAGGCGAAAGATGTCGCTCGGCATGGCTCCCATGGTCTTCAGGATACCAATCTCCTGTCTGCGTTCCAGAACCGACATGAGCACGGTATTCACAACACCGACCATG
>JBAYZR010000326.1:0-4205 GCA_041672425.1 Pedobacter sp.
TCGAACCATTACCCATATATAAAATTCCATGCCAATAGGCCGGGCTTCTTGAACATTGGATTGAGCCGACCTTGCAGGTCGGGTCAATCCATATGGGTTTCACCTTTCTCAGTACGAGAGAGATTTCGCATCTGAGCATGCAATTCTTCTTTTAGCTTCTCGGGTCTCCTCGATACAATTTGCCAGGGAACTTCCTCTTTCTTTTCCGTCACTATCCGTAAGTCGGCAAAAGGGATTTTGGCGGTTACTTCGCCGAACTGGTGCGGTTCCAGATATACTCCTGCCAGACTCCCATTGCCTTTGACAGAAATTGTATTGAACTCGGCATACTTCTCCCAAAGGCTCTCATCGAATGTGGAGCATAGACCTGCTGTCCCGCAGAGTAAAAGTAAGGCGCAAAACAGCGAACAGGTTAGAGATTTTGTCATGGCTGGTCTTCTCCGAAGATGGGGAGAAGATGAGGGGTCGCGGAGAGAGAAAGGAGAATAAAATGTCAGAGTTAGAACTGCACAACAAACTCAGAGATGAACTTTTACAGATGGTTGATGGGGTTAATTCTTCTGTAGCTTCAAGAGCGCTCAATGTCGCTCATTTGGTAGTCAACGGCTACATGTCCAATGCAGCAGAAAAGTTACCGTTTCGCTTGATTAACGAAACATCTGAAACAAATTAGCGTGGTCTTTAGCAAGACAATCCTGTCCCTTGCTGAGTGCTAATACTGCTTCGTCAATACAGTCTCGGTCATTTATGTTTTTTTCGCCTGCAATTATTTTTCTGGTTTTAATTGATTCGGCAATATTCACAAGGATCAAGGCACGTATTTCGTCTTGGGGTAAGCTGGTGAAATCAATCATTTTCGCATCTCCTTTTTTGGGTAATTGTGCCCACACAGGGGCACTCTGGTTTAGCAGCATCGTAAAGTAGTTTTTATCTTCGCCCATACATCTGTTTATTTTGCAACCAATTCTCATGGGCGCGACCGTACACACCGGAAAGAACACCAGCGGCTACACCACAGGCGGTTTTTGGGGAGAAGATGAGGGGTCGGGAGAAGATGAGGGGGGGAGAAGATGAGGGGTCGCGTCTCAACTCCTGACAATGTAAAGAGTTGAGACGCGACCCCTACGCGACGCGCTTGGTTAGCTTTGAGATACCTCCCTTCGTTTAGCCATCTCATTCCACCGACGGCGCTCTTGTCCGACATCTCGAAGGGCTTTAAAAACAGTTGAGGCGGTAATTTGAGACTCACCAATTTCACAAGCATAATCGAATGCTTTAGCGCAAGTCATCAGAGTTAGACGTGGGTGGCCTTTGAAAGCTTCATAGACGGTGTCAATGCTTTCAGTTGAAAATGTAATGCTTGTTGTGTTGACTTTGTTGATTAATTCAACAGCATTTGACTTTTCAGAAAACCCTTTTAATTCTATTGTAGTTTCAAAACAGCATGGTAAAAAATCGTTTTCGAGCCAATTTGCTTGTCCTGCCACAAAAAGGAACTGAACTCGTTTTTGGCCAAACAATTCTAAATATTTTTCTAAAAGGAGTTCTTGTCTAAAAACAGACATATGATTTGCTTCATCGCAGAGCAGAACTACCTTTGTTATTCCTCGCGGTAAAAGTACTGCCTTCCTTAATTCTTCCGTATACTCTCCAAACTCAAAAGGTAGCAAGTCAAACTGTTTAGTATCTACATATCTCTCTTCTGACTTTTCGCCCTTTGCTATAGCTGAAAAACCAACTGAATTTGATAGTTTCCGCCTCGATGCAGTGTCATGAGCCATAAGATGCGTATAAACTCTTTGTATTGCTATTTCATCGTTATTCCGCAGAGTTATTTCTTGTCCTGTCTCTTCAAGCCGTTCTTTGAGGTCGAGGTAAGACTTACCAACAACCTTTGTCCATAAATCCCTGCACAATTGTAAAAGTACAGCACGAGGGAACGCTGATAGGTCGTCTTGTTGACCGTATAGCCCAAGACTACCGAGGCTTACTAAAGATGCATGAATATTCTTATGCCTTTCAGAAAGTTCATTCTCAAGAACGCGTAATAAAAAAGTTTTGCCAGCGCCCCTTTCCCCATAGAGGAGTATGTTGTGATGTCGTCCCACAAGTGCGGTAATACAATCTTGTAGCTCGACTTCTCGATCAACCCTCATTTTTTTTATATTTTCCAGTTCCTCTGCTGCTGCGTTGAAAGTAAAAAACGGATTCTGCATTCACTCCTCCATTTATCTGGCGAATAACGTGGAAAGGCACACCGGCGGCGGGGGCTTTTTCCCGCTGACCGGTGCTGCCGTTTGTTGAATATTCGGTGTTCTCGCCGTTCGTTTATCTGGTTTTGTCAAATTGCGTAGATCTCATCGTTGCGGGCTCCTTTCAAAACACCGAAAACAAAAAAAAGACGACCGCTTGGTCGTCTTGGAGGGTATGTCAATAATAAGTCTCTTGATTGAGTGCCTCTATTTCTTTTGGAGGTCTTTTTCTTGGGGAAGAGCTGGTTTTGCGCCTTGGGTTTCCATAATGGGTTTCGTTACTTCTTTCCGTTGGAAAGGATCAACTTTCGCAATGAAATATCCCAAAACAACTCCTATAAAAGTCATTACTATTGTTGCCCACAAGCCAACATGGCCCCACACCTTCTGATGTCTTGATGAAAGTATCTGCTGCGCTCTAATGATATATCCTTCTATGTCCCTTTGCATTTCAACAACTATGTTAAATGCCTCAACCAATGAGACTACGCCCGTTTCCCATTCATTATCCCACTTATTTTGCGCCTTAGCGGCGCGTCCAGCACTACGTAATTTTTGCACTTCTTCGAGGCGAACATGCAATGATTCCATGCTTGGTGCGGAGGTTAGGGAAACATCTTGTGTCTTCAGCGGTAGGACAATGGTTTCGTATTGCTTATAAGTATCCATAAAGTCAGAGAGTTTCTTTGTACATCCTTTTTGATAACTCTCAAGTATTGCGCGGCGAAGATGTTCCTCTGCTGAAGCAAGTTGGCCAACTTGCTCATCATATGTAAGTTCTGGCCTGTCTAAAATTGTGCACAGATGGCTAAGCACGTCTCGCTGATTTGCCATCCCTATATTAATGCCACTTACACCCTGGCTTTCGAGAAAATAGTTTGCTTTATCCACAAGAGCATACTTATCTTTCAAAAGAAGCAAGAACCGTTCGATAATGTCAGCATCTACGCCAGCTATTTTCCTTTTCTCTTCCTGCCGCACGGTTCCTCCCTATTAAAAAAAAAGGGCTTCACCGTGAGTAAAGCCCTCTCTATCTAAATTTCGCAAAAAATTACTTTCTGAGGCAATTATCTAAGAACTGATCAACATCTGCTTCCATTTTTTCGAACCCATCCCGTGTTTTGAAAAGTAATCCGGTTACGTCGTACCCGCCATAGTCGGAGCCAATATCGAATACGGTTGATGGATAAACGTGAGCCTCACGTTGTTGCCGGATGTACTCAATAGTAACTTGATCTGTCCTGATATGGTCGTGGTTTGATATTAACTGGTTCAATAAAGTATTTAAGGGCAAATTTCTAACTGCTTCATTTGGAAGCATGGCCTTCTCCTTTGACGCCTAACGATAAGGAATACTGTGCGTCAGGGAATAAGTATTCTATAGTATACTCACGCCGACGGTTAGGTAAACTGTTTAAGCCATTAACAAGTTTTCGAGTGGTTATATCCATCGGGGTATTCAAGTCCGCTTCAATTCGTGCGATGGTTTTCTCTGACAGGCCACAAAGACGGGCAAACTCTGCGCGAGAAACCGTTTCATCCAGCCGAGAAGCTTTAACACGGTTCTGTGGTGCCATTTCTAAACTCCGGCAGGAAAGACTGTAAAAATGCCTCATTCTCTTGAGTGTGTCAAGGAAAATAAACTTTCCACAATCTCACTTGTCTTTTCTGGGTTGGGCATGAATTGCATTGTACAAACTATACTAGCCAATAACATACCTTTCAGGACAAGTCAAGACATTTACTTATTCCTACCTCATATTGCCTATAATGACAAAATTACTCTGCCTCGGGGAAATTGCAAGTATTTCTGGCTACTAATTCAACTCCTTATTGACCGGTTAGAGCCGGTATCTAATATTATATACTTGTATCTAATAGTATATGTCAGCATCCAATATTAGATGCCATGGTGGTATCTAATATTGGATGCTTTTACTTGTTTTTGTTCTT
>JBAYZR010000327.1:0-4170 GCA_041672425.1 Pedobacter sp.
TAAGATCGTTGAAGGCCCTGACATGACCATGGGATTCCGAGATAAACAAATCCCGGTATTGGGACATATCCATAGTATTACCCGTTAAGTTTGTGCTGTAACAACTCATTAACCAGGGATGGATTAGCTTTGCCTTTGCTGGCCTTCATCACCTGGCCGACGAAAAATCCGAACAGCTTCTCCTTGCCGCCACGGTATTCAGCCACCTGCCCCGATTCCCGCGTCAGTATTTCATCGATAATTGTCTCAATGGCCCCACTGTCGGACACCTGGACCAGACCCTGCTCCTCAATTATGCTCATTGGTTCCTTGCCGCTATTCCACATCACATCGAATACTGTCTTGGCTATTTTGCCGGAAATAACGCCGCTGTCGATCAGCTTGAGCAATTCCGTCAACAGGCGGGGTGTGACCGGGCACTGTTCGATGGATGTGCCGGAATCGTTCAACCCCCGGATTACCTCACCCATGATCCAGTTGGAGACGGCTTTGCCATTAGTGTGTAAAGACAGGCACTCCTCGTAGTATTCGGCCAGTTGGCGGCTGGCGGTTAATACCTCGGCATCGTAGGCCGGGATACCGAACTTGTTGATGAAGCGCTCTTTCTTTTGTTCAGGCAGTTCGGGCAGAGCATCGCGGGTTCGCTGCACCCATGCCTCGTCGATCACCAGTGGCACCAGATCGGGATCCGGGAAGTAGCGGTAGTCGTGCGCCTCTTCCTTGCTGCGCATGGAACGGGTCGTGCCGCTGTTCGGGTCGAACAGGCGCGTCTCCTGGACCACTGTGCCGCCGTCTTCGATCAGGTTGATCTGGCGTTGAATCTCGTGTTCGATAGCCAGCTTGACGAACTTGAAGGAGTTGACATTCTTTATTTCAGCACGGGTGCCTAACTGCTCCGCACCCACCGGCATGACCGATACGTTTGCGTCACAGCGGAAACTCCCCTCCTCCATGTTGCCGTCGCAGATACCGAGCCAGGTCACGATCTGGTGCAGTTGCTTAAGATAGGATACCGCCTCGTCGGACGAACGCAGATCCGGTTCGGAGACTACTTCCAGAAGAGGCGTACAGGCCCGGTTCAGGTCAACCCCGGAGCCTTCATCCAGACCGGAGATGTCGCCATGCACCAGCTTGCCGGCGTCCTCCTCCATGTGGATGCGGGTGATGCCGATCCGTTTGGTTTGGTCCTTTACTGAGATGTCCAGCCAGCCGCGCTGGCAGATCGGATCCTCGAACTGGCTGATCTGGTAGCCTTTTGGCAAATCAGGGTAGAAGTAGTTCTTGCGGGCAAAGATGCTGCGGGGGGTGATGGAACAGTTGGTAGACAGGCCTGCCTTGATGGCAAATTCCACCACTTTCTTGTTCAGTACCGGCAGCGCACCTGGCATTCCCAGGCAGACCGGGCAGGTTTGGGAGTTAGGCTCTGAGCCGAAGGCGGTGGAACAGCCGCAGAAGATCTTGGAATCGGTCTTGAGCTGAACGTGTACTTCGAGGCCGATGACAGGTTGGTATTTCATGAAAATTTCTCCGGGATGATTACATTGTAGGGGCAACCCTGTGTGGTTGCCCTCGTTGGGAGGCCACGCGTGGCCGCCCCTACAGTGGGGCTTTCTTTAGATGCCACTCTGTGGCCTGCTCGAAGGCGTGGGCTGCGCGCAGGATGGTTTCTTCACCAAAGGGTTTGCCGATCAGTTGCATGCCGATGGGCAGGCTGTCTGTACTGAATCCGGCGGGAACAGACATGGCGCAGGTTCCTGCCAGGTTGACCGGGATGGTGAAAATATCCGACAGATACATTTGCAGCGGGTCGTTGATCTTTTCACCGATCTTGAAGGCTGGCGTTGGCGCCACCGGGGTCAGAATTACATCCACCCCTTCAAAGGCCTGCATGAAGTCGCGCATTATCAGGGTGCGCACCTTCTGCGCCTTCACATAGTAGGCGTCATAGTAGCCTGAGGAAAGCGCATATGTGCCGAGCATGATGCGGCGCTTGACCTCGGCCCCGAAGCCCTGGCTGCGGCTCTTGGTGTACATGTCGAGCAGACCGGTTGCCTCTTCGGCGCGGTGGCCGAAACGAACGCCGTCATAGCGGGCCAGATTGGAGCTGGCTTCAGCAGTGGCGATCAGGTAGTAGGTTGCTACTGCATAGTCGGTGTGGGGCAAGCTGATCTCCACAAAGTCAGCGCCCAGGTTGCGGTAGATCTCAACGGCCTGGTTCATGGCTGCCTGTACGTCAGGATCCAGGCCAGAGATGAAGTATTCCTTGGGAAGGCCGATTCGGAGCCCCTTGACACTACCGGTCAGAGCAGCCGTATAGTCCTGAACAGGAGTATTAACGCTGGTTGAGTCCTTGGGGTCATGGCCCGCCACAGCGCCCAACATGATGGCGCAGTCGGTTACATCGCGAGTTAACGGCCCTACCTGATCCAGGGAAGAGGCATATGCAATTACGCCGTAGCGTGATACTCGGCCATATGTCGGTTTGAGTCCGACACAACCGCAGTGGGACGCGGGTTGGCGGATGGAACCACCTGTGTCGGTGCCCAGGGTGGCGGTTGCCTGTTGTGCCGCGATAGCCGTAGCCGATCCGCCGGATGATCCACCTGGGATACGGGTTGTGTCCCAGGGGTTGCGGGTCGTGCCAAAGGCGCTGGATTCGCTGGATGAGCCCATGGCAAACTCGTCCTGGTTGAGTTTGCCCAATAGGACGGCGCCACGCTCCTTGAGTTTTTCATATGATGTAGCGCTGTAGGGCGGCACAAAGTTATGCAGGATCCGTGAACCGCAGGTGGTGCGGATCCCCTCAGTCAGAAAGATGTCCTTCAGGGCCAGTGGGATGCCTGTCAATATATCAGCGGCGCCTGCGGCAAGGCGCCGGTCGGCAGCTTCGGCATCGGCAAGAGCTTGTTCCGTGGTGATGGTGATAAAAGAACCAACCTGTGCTTCGACCGCATCAATGCGAGCCAGCATGGTCTTGGTTGCTTCCACTGAGGAAACCTGTTTGGATATCAACATGTTGTGCAGTTGGTGTATGGTAAGGTTAAAAAGTTCCATCCGTGACTCCATAGATAGTGGTACGATAATCGGGGTTGGCTTATTCCAGAACCTTTGGTACGCGATAAAAACCGGCCACCTTGTCCGGTGCGTTGGCCAATGCCTTTTCTATGCCTATCGACGGACTGGTCTGATCTGTGCGAAAGGAATTCTCCATCGGAACGGCGTGAGAGGTTGGTAAAATGCCTTCAGTATCAAGCTCCTTAAGCTTTTCAACATATCCCAAAATGGCGCCCATCTGTTCGGCGAAGATATTTTTTTCAGCATCGCTCAAATCCAGTCGCGCGAGTCGTGCAACATGTTCCACATCGGCAACGGTAATCTTCATGGTAGTAAGCTCCATTTAAACATGGTATTTTTATAACTTTGGTTTGTAGCATGAAACAGTTTAGTTGACAACTTCGTTCACTCTGGGTCCCCAGGGTGATTTTATTCTACCATCCTATCTATTCTAAATCAGTTATTTCATCCCCATCTCAACTCACAATACCATACCGGAGGTCGCCACCTGATGCTTACCGCAAATATGCGTAATACCATCAATGAGCAGCAGGGCTGGCAAACTCATATCATGAGTGCCATTGGGCATCAATCCAAGAACTGTTACACCCAAAAAAAGTAGGGACTTTGCTACTCAATGGCGATGACGTTGCTAAGTTTACTTTGTCACATTATAAATCAACAATATTATTGCAATAATATGTTATAAAATTGTAATAATATGCTATAAAGCTGTCTGCATCTGCAATTAATTCCGGGCATCTATGAAACGCAGCCGTATCCAATCACAGGGTGATGTTTTTCAATCCTGAGCAATCCATGCAAGGTCGGGTTTCTGGTCTTTGAAATAGCAATCAATGGCATCAACCAAGATCGGGAAGGTTCTTTTCGATCTCAGCCAACACGTCTGTCTCAGTGAAAGCACCCGCTCTGCCCAGCGATGCCCCTTTTCGCTGACGTTGCCGTAGCTTCTCTCAAGAGCCTGGCTGCGAACTTTCCGGCATCATCCTTATTGCCGTGATGCCGGGTTATCAGTTTTATGAATCGGGCATAAAAGGCCCGCCATTCACCCGGTTGGTGGAGCATGGGCCATATGACACAATCTTCGCAGCTCAG